>SVFS01000068.1 GCA_015056725.1 Lachnospiraceae bacterium
CGCTTAAGATTTTCCCAAAATCACCAACAATGCCAAAATTGCACAAAAACAAAAGGACGCACACTGCAAAAACAACAATTAATAAAATTTCATTTACTAATGTGTTATCGAGAGGTTCCTGAACACGTGATTGGACATTGCGTTTTCGTGTATTTGATGAAGTTTTTTTACTAGAACGAGAACTGCCACTGCGGCTGTTCTTTGTATTTCCTGCCATATGTTTTCCTTACTTTCTCGTATTTGAACATAATACAACTAGAATAGTATAACAGAAAAATATCTATTTGTCATCACAACCTCGAATACGTTTTTTCAGTTCTTTCATCGCGCGCTCCAAGCCGCCGACTTCATCAATTAAACCTTCATCAACTGCTTCTTTTCCTTCCAAAATCGTACCAATATCCTTGGTCAACATTTTTGTTTCCATCATCAGCTCTTCAAAACGTTTTTTTGAAATATTGGAATGTTTTGAAACAAATTGACTGATACGTTCCTGCATTTGCTTAAAATAATCAAATGTTTGCGGTGCACCAATTACTGTTCCGCTCATTCGCACAGGATGAACAACCATTGTTCCGGTTGGAACAATAAAGGAATAATCCGTGCTGACAGCAATCGGAATTCCGATAGAATGAGAACCACCCAGCACAAGAGACACCGTTGGTTTGCTGATGGATGCAATTAATTCCGCAATCGCCAGTCCGGCTTCCACATCGCCACCCATTGTATGAAGCAATACTAAAATTCCATCTACAGACACATCATCCTCAATAGCAGCAAGTTTAGGAAGAATGTGTTCGTATTTTGTTGTTTTGGAATTAGTCCCTAAATTTTCATGTCCTTCTATTTCACCAATGATAGTTATCAACTGAATATGGTATTTTTCTTTATTGTGTTCCAGCATAAGCTGGCCATTTTCACGTATAATATCAGTTTCATTCTCTTTCTTTTGATTATTCTGTTTTTCTTTCGTGTCATTTTTATGATTGTTTTTGTTTGACATTGTGACCTCCGATATATGATTTATCCACGAAAAAAGAGAGTCCGCAGACTCTCTTATCGTATGTAAACAATATTATTTTATTCATGCATGATCGAAATCATCGTTTTCATCTACATCATGGTCGTATGTCAGCTGACTTTCATCAAACTGATACGGAAAATCGATGGATTTTTTGACGTGCTTCTTTGGCAACGGAAGTGGGTTTTCCAATGGCATACCCGGTTCAACTTTCACCTCTGTATTATGTACACTTTCAGATTTCTGTACAGGAATGTTTTCTTCATCAGAAACGGTAGTGTTCTGTGAAGCTTCCGTAGCGGTTTCCGCTTCTGCTTCCTCTTCTGAAATTGTTTCTTCCGTATCGGTTTCCTCATCTGTTTTTACATAACCATATAATCCTAGTCCGGATAAAATGCATGCAAATACAATCAAAATACTTTGATATTCCAAACGGTTAACCGAAAACATCTGACATAGTATTAACGCCAAGAAGCAGACAATCCATGTTGTATATCTGTCATATATCTGAATTACATATCCCGGAATGCATCCAAACAGGAAAAACAGAAAAAGAAAAACAATTCCGATATTTTTGGCGGAAATAAATCCTATGGAAAGGAATTTCGCTGACGCAAAATATAATTCCCATAAAGAAATTAAATAGGTGGTCGGAAAAACAGCTTCTTGAATATATAAAACTAACAAAGCAATAGCTATGCCATTTATTGTTCCCAGGAATAAAACTACATTTCCTAAAACAGACACCTTTTTTGGAATTTGCTTCATCGCAACCATTCCAAAAGCAAAAAACAGCAATGTCAGACTAAAAATATCAAGATAAATGAGATATCCGATATAAATCCCTAACAGATAAATAGCTAATCCACCAAGAAATCCCTGGAACTTATCTTCTGAAACACCTTTGATTACTCCACTAATTAGCAGTAAGCCTAAAAAATACAGACATAAATACATTAGTTCCGGCGTGAGTGAAAAAACTTCACCTAAAAAGGTTTGTATCTGTACAAGGCCGATTAATGCCATTGAAATACATGCCGGAAGAACGCCACAAACACGCATGCAAGTTATGTAAACTAATACATTTAATGCAAAAAACAAGATGATTTGCATAACAATACCTGCGAACGGATTGTTACCAAAGATAAGAAACAGAGTTCTCAATACATTTATATATAAATAAGACATACCATGTACGACAAATCCTGTCTCTTTTCCGTTTACAATTGCTTGTTTGTAATAAATTTCATTGGTTAATGTAATAGGCATATTATGAACAAGAAAATATGCCATTAAAGCAACGATACCAAGTAAAATAAAAATAGGTGCTACGATGGAAAGAATATCAACGGTGCTTTTATCAAATACCAGATGTTCCTTTATCGTAACAGAAAGTAGATGAACTACAACAAATACAAGTGTAAACACTGCTACTACACCAAGAAACAGAAGTGCTTTTTGATATGTCTGTGTAATGTAAACGCTGTAAACACTATTATTTACAAGCGAAAAGCTATATGCTGTCATAATCAGAAGCATATACACAGAAAAAACGAGCCATATGATATAACTTAATACATTTTTTCTTGGATTCATAGCACCTCAATAACCTTAAAATTAATCCTGTTTACCTAAAAATGTTTCAACATTGTATCTAGGTCTCTGTTTCACTTCAATATAAATCTTTCCGATATATTGTCCGATAAGACCAATGCTTAAAAGCTGCACACCGCCAAGGAACCAGATAGAAAGAATTAAGCTTGTCCATCCTTCCACAACATGACCAATACAATAACTAAATAGTGCATAAATAGCGGCTAAAATACATAGAAAAATAATAACTGCCCCTGCTGTTGTAATCAAACTGATTGGTTTGATACTAAAAGAACTGATTCCGTTAAAGGCAAGTGCAAGCATCTTTTTAAGCGGATACTTAGATTCTCCCGCAACACGTTCTTTACGCTCATAGTATACACTGTCTGTTTTATATCCGATAAGCGGCATCATACCGCGAAGATATAAGTTTGTTTCTTTGTACTGCGAGAACTGTTCTACCGCACGTTTGGACATTAAGCGGAAATCCGCGTGATTATATACAGTTTTAACGCCCATAACCGCCATCATTTTATAAAAGCCCTGGGCTGTCATTCTCTTGAAAAAAGAATCTGAGGAACGGTCATTTCTTACACCGTAAACGATATCATTTCCATCGTGGAATTTATCAATCATTTCTTCAATTACAGTAACATCATCCTGTAAATCGGCATCAATGGAAACGGTTACATCACTAATATCTTTTGCAGAAATCAGACCTGCCGTAAGGGCAAATTGATGTCCGACATTTGCTGCTAATTTTAAGCCTTTAATATTGCTGTGTTTCTGATGCTCCTGTTCGATTAATTCCCATGTTCTATCCTTGCTTCCGTCATCGACAAATAAGACAAAACTATCATTGGCAATTTTGCCTTTCTGAATCAAATTCTCTAAGACTTCCCGCAAAGCTTTCGATGAAATTTCAAGAACCGCCTCTTCGTTATAACAAGGCACTACAAGTGCTAATCTATCCATTGATTATCTGCTCCTTACATACTCGTCTTTTAATGCATTTACCATTTCGCAATACTTTTCACAACATGCTTCATTTTCACCGGCTTTAATAAATTCAACGCATGGTTGAATATACTGATTCCAGAGCCATACATATTTTTCTTCAGCAGATGCATCTTTCTCGATTCTTTTTACGAGAGTCGGCGCAATATCATAATATGCATCAATCATAGCACCGCCATCTTTTGTGGATGCAAGATATCCATCTCTGAACTCTTTAATAAGTCGCAAAGCTTCACAATTTTCTTCAAGATGAAGATTCCGACATACTGCCGTTGTTACATAGCAGAGTTTACGTTTAAAGCCATCACTGATGGAATCATAATCGGATGCAAGAATATTACTATCCTTAAAAGCTTTGCCCCACTCTTTACAGATTTCATCCGCAAGAATATCTGCTTTCTGACTACGAATTTCTTTAATAGACGGAAGGACAAAAACTACCATAAACATATTTTTATCCATCTGTATTGTGGATTTATCACTCTTTCTTTTAAGCTGGTCAAGCTCTCTTTGGTGACTCATGATAAGTGCTCTTGAAATCTGATGATATACGCCATCCAAAGAATCTTCAGAAGCACTCAGTAAACAATTTTTAATTGCTGTAAAAAATCCATAATTGTTTGCTTTATAGTCTTCAAATAAATCCTGATATGTATCTCTTTTAAAACCACGTACATATACACGATAGTTTTCAAACGCTTTATCTGCACCTTCGATAACTTTATTCAAATTATTATAACACTTTTCCGCATCATAATTTTCTTTTGAAACAGTAGTCATCATGCTTGTTAAATCAATGCTTTTACCGCAAAACATACAAATAATCGTTTCACGTCCTGTTGGTGCCTGCATTTCTTCATTACAATGCGGACATTTAATTAAAATTGTTTCCATGACATATCCTTCCTCATGTGAACGTAAGAGATTTTATTCATCCCAGTTATGATATACAGCCTGCACATCATCATCATCGTCCAATAAATCTAAAGTTTTCTGCAAATTCTTAATTGCTGTTTCATCTGTAAGTTCCACATAATTCTGTGGAATCATAGTAACTTCTGCAGACACAAAAGCAATTCCGGCTTTTTCAAGTTCTTCTCTTACAGCATCAAAATCATCAGGATTTGTTAAAACTTCATAGCTGTCATCTTCTACTACAAAATCTTCAGCACCTGCATCTAATGCAATCATCATCAGCTCATCATCATCCATATCACATTCTTCTTTATCAATGATGATCTGACCTTTTTTATCAAACATATAGGACACACATCCCTGTGTACCGATACTTCCCTGACCTTTTGTAAATGCACTTCTGACATTTGCAGCAGTACGATTCTTATTATCTGTTAATGCATCAACGATAATTGCAATACCGTTTGGACCATAGCCTTCGTATGTAACATATTCGTAGTTAACACTTCCGTCATCTCCGGCTGCTTTTTTGATACCTCTTTCGATAGTATCGTTAGGCATATTGTTTGCTTTTGCTTTTGCAATAATCTGTGCTAATTTATAGTTGTTAGAAGGGTCCGGTCCGCCTTCTTTTACAGCAACTGCGATTTCACGACCAATAATTGTGAAAATTTTACCTTTGGCTGCATCGTTCTTTTCTTTTTTGTGTTTAATGTTTGCAAATTTTGAATGTCCTGACATGTAAAATCTCCTTGTCTTTTCTGTTTTAATATTTTGACATACGCTTTCGTATGAAAATTAGCTGTTTTCGTCTTCTTCTTTTTTACGATACACTAAAACCTTATCAATTCTGCGATTTTCAATCTGCATGATTTCGAATTGGTATCCGCCGACTTCAATGCTGAATTCATCTCCTTCTTCCGGGATTTTATCCATCTTTGAAATTAGGAAACCATTTAAAGTATCAAAATTTTCTTCTTCAAAATCGATGCCGAATTTCTCTTCTAAATCACTAAGCTCTGACATACCATCTATGATGAACTTATCATGATCCTGCTCTTCAATACAGGCTTCATCCTCATCATATTCATCCATGATGTTACCAACAATTTCTTCTAAAATATCCTCCATAGCTATCAAACCTGCAGTCTGACCGTATTCATCGATAACAATAACCATCTGTGTTTTTTGCTTTTGCATCTGTTGAAACAAAGTATCCACTTTTTTGGTTTCGGTAATCAGAATAGGTTCTCTGAGCAATTCCGGAATATTTTTAATCGGCAATTCTCTATTGGAAACAGTACGATTCACACGACATGCATCCTTTAAATGTATGATGCCGATGATATGATCAATGTTTTCTTCATAAACAGGAAATCTGCTGTTATTTTCATCTAACATAAAATCAACAGCATCACACAGCGGAGTATTTGCTTCTACTCCGACTATCATGGAGCGATGTGTCATGATATCAGAAGCTTCTTTGTCATTTAATTCGAAAATATTCGAAATCATCTTTACTTCGTCATCTTCAATCGTTCCCATTTCATGACCTTCATTAATCATGGTCATAATATCTTCTTCGAATTCTTCCGACGGAACACTTTTTCGTTTGTTCTTATCAAACTTTCTTTTAAACATCGTAAATACAGAATTACGCCTATTCGCCTCAGGGGCATTTTCTGACATGATATCCATCTCCTTATGTAAAAATATCAACCCTAAATATACCATTTATATCAAAAACCGTCAAGGAAGCCACTTATTAAGCAATTATAAAAAAGTCTTGAACTAACTATGAAGTCAGTTCAAGACTAATCGCAAGTGCATGGTTTACCTGATTCATCATATTATCATCCAAATGACAAACTCTGTCTTTTAAACGTGCTTTATCAATCGTTCGAAGCTGTTCTAATAATATGACAGAATTCTTTTCAATGTTGTATTGCTTCGCCTGTAATTCGATATGTGTCGGAAGCTTTGCTTTATTCTGTCTTGATGTAATAGCAGCACAGATAACTGTCGGACTATGTTTGTTACCTGTATCATTCTGAATAATAAGTACCGGTCGTACGCCGCCTTGCTCTGAACCGACTACCGGCCGCAAATCGGCATAGTAAATATCGCCACGTTTCATAGTGAGCCACCTCATTTCCACCTTTTACATGTAGTATTGGCAGCTCAATGGTTTTTATTCAGAAATTTTATTATTCTTTACATATACACGAGGAACTCTATCGTTCAAATCACAGGCAAGCTCATAATTAAATCTTCCCGAAATATCCCCCAATTCTTCCATCGATATGCTTGCAGTACCATCTGTACCGATAAGAGTAACAATATCTCCTTCTTTGACGTTTTCAATATCCGTAACATCAACCATCATCTGATCCATACAGACACGACCGCATATAGGAGCTTTTTGTCCGTGAATAAGAACAAAGCCTTTGTTTGATAAGCTTCTCGGATATCCATCTCCATAACCGACCGGAATAGTTGCTATTTTTGTAGCTTTTTTTGTTATATAAGTTCCACCATAACTAACAGGAGTATTTTCCGGTATGGTTTTCAAATATACAATTTTGCTTTCAAGACGAAGTGCCGGCTTTAATGCTACTACCTCTTTGGACACTTCATTCGACGGCATCAAACCATATAAGGAAATTCCTACACGTACCATATCCATCTGTGTGTCTAAAATTTCCATGGATGCGGCACTGTTTGCACAGTGTCTGATTGGAATCTGAATATCTAACTCATCGGAAATTCGCTGTGTAAATGCCTGAAACATCTGAAACTGCTTCAAAGCATTTGCTTTATCATATTCATCTGCTTTTGCAAAATGAGTAAAGATACCTTCTATTTCTATTTCCGGTAATTGCGACACCTGTTTTACAAAGGCAAGTCCATTTTCATCACATGTAATACCAACACGAGACATGCCGGTATCAACCTTAATATGTACCTTGATTTTCTTCCCAAGCTTTGTGGCTTGTTCAGATAATTGTGTTGCCATATCCATGCGGAATAATGCCGGGCGGATTTCATCTAAAATCAAACGTTCATATGCATAAGGAAAGGTATATCCTAAAATCAAAATTGGCTTGTGTACACCACTATCCCGAAGTGAAAATGCTTCTTCTGCCGTTGCAGTTGCAAATCCATATAAATAATCCAGGTCTTTCAGTTCATGAGCAATCGGAACTGCCCCATGACCATAACCATTGGTTTTAATTACCGCAAGGGTTTTGGTTTCCGGTTTCAGATTATTTCTAATATTATTCATGTTTTGTCTGATTGCATCTAAATCAACTGCTGCACAAACTCTGCTGTGTTTTATTGGTAACGTTATCATATTCTTATAGTTCCTTTAATAATATCGGTAATTGCTCAATGATATCTCCTGCAAGCATACTCGCTTTTCCTATTTTATCCGCAGCCATATCTCCTGCCAGGCCATGTGAATATACCGCATGTACTGTACCATCAAAACAATTTTCAAAAGTTTTATTTTTAATTCCGGCTAATACAGCTCCTGTGATTCCGGCTAATACATCACCCGAACCTGCTGTTGCCATTCCATTATTTCCGGTCTGATTCACATAAAATCGAAATGCATTGGAATACATCCCCACCAAAGTAGCCGCATCCTTACTTACAACAATACAGCCGGTCTTTTGGCAAAACGTGTTTAACAGCTCTAATCTATTATCAGATAGTTCCTTGACACTAATCTTCATAAGACGTGCAAGCTCTGCCATATGAGGAGTCAAAATAATCGGTACACGTGTTGCAAGCGTTCTAAGATGCTTAAACAAATCTTCATGTTCAGCCATTAGATTCAATCCGTCTGCATCAATTACAATAGATAAACGTGCTGTTTTCATTGGCTCAAAAGATGTGAATTCTTCTTGCAAAAGCTTCACAATATTAATAAAAAGATTTTTTGCATCTTCTGAGGTTCCAAGTCCGGGACCAATCACAAGCTGGTCGCACCAGGTAAGTGCTTCTTTCATATCGGTATGCTCTGATGCTGCAAACATTGCTTCCGGCAGAGCTGAAAGTAACAATTCTTTATTACAAAGCGGTGTCAGAACCTTTAGCATTCCTGCTCCTGTCTTTAAAATACTTTTTCCTGCAAGAAGTGCTGCTCCCGGAGCAGCTTCAGAACCTGCAACAAGAAGCACCTTTCCATACGTTCCTTTATGACTGTTATCCATTCTTTTTGGGAAAATATCTGTCATTTTCAAATTTTTTGGATAGGTAAATCCATTAGGACTCATTTCTCTAAAGCTTGCTTTATCAATTCCTATATCTGCAACAATTACATTACCGCAATAGGCCTTTCCCGGATATAGTAATAAGCCTGTCTTCAAAAAGCCAAATGTAATTGTCATATCTGCATGGAATACTGTGCCAAATACATGTCCATCATCCGCACAAAGTCCACTTGGAATATCTAATGCAACTTTAATTCCTGACATCTCGTTTAAAATGGTTATAATCCTCTGATATTCATCAGATAGTTGGCGGCTTAATCCGATTCCAAATAAGGCATCAACGATTAAGGTATACTTCTGATTTTGAATCGTTTCAAAATCAGATTCTATACGAAGCTTATAAACATCCGCTATTTCAACCTGCTTTTTTAATGCATCAGAAAAACGGTCTCTTTCCGGTGAAATAAAAACGGTAACATCATATCCTGCAAGATGAAATAAGCGTGCAAGCGCAACACCATCTCCGCCATTATTCCCTTTACCTGCAACAATCAAAATCTTTGCGTCGTCGGAAAGCTGCTTATGATACTGTTCTAAAGTCATACGTTTGGTTTCCAGTGCTGCACGTTCCATAAGAACAAGCTGAGGCATTTTGAAATATTTAATTGTATTTTCATCTGCAAGACGCATCTCGTCTGCATTTAAGACAGGTAACATTTCTTTCTCCACAACGTAATTTTATGCATTTTTATTTTTATCCTGTTTATCATCCGTAGCTTTTGTTACTTCATTTTTCTTAGGCGCATATTGTTCGGGATTATAATGCATATCAAAAATATTGATTACTTCTGCCCCAAATATATTATGCATATACGTATATAATTCATACGTATCCATTTCCTTCTCTTGTTTACGAATAATGTTCTTTTTTAGTTCAATACGGATATTTTTAATCCATTCTTCATATTCTTTGATTTCGGTAGTATTTTCTTCTAAGCGTTGATAGCATGCTTCCATTGTTTTTAGCATCAACTCCGTGTTGACACGGTTTAGTTCACGCGGAAGATCTAATGCTTCATCCTGCAATTCATCCATTTTTTCATTGCATTCTTCAACAAGTCTTTTTCGTTCCGTGATTTTTTTCTGGACAGCTTCTTTTCCCGTTTCATCATACAAAGCAGCAAGTTCCATGATTTCATCCATCAACTTTTTCTTTAAGACTTTTACCTTTTTTTGCTCGGTTGTATTTTTTCCTTGCTTTTTCAAAAGGTCATTTACCTGCTTTTCCAACGTTTCAATCTCCGGTGTAACATGTGCTTGCGAAAAAAGCTTGTGCCAATTATGGTCAAGCGTGAGAATCGGTATTTTCTTGTCAGATATCGCTGGTTTAAAAATGTCATCTGTTCTGGACATATATATTCTCCTTTTTCGTTATCATGTTATTATGACAATTCAAATAATACTCAAGATTCGCGAAGATTATAGGACAGTTTCATCAGACTTTCGGAAAGATGAACGTTTTCGACCTGAATTCCTTCCGGTACATTCAAATCGACATGGGCAAAATTCCAGATTGCTTTAATTCCATACTGAACAAGCTTTTCGGCAACCTTTACAGCACCGCCTTTCGGAATAGTCAGTACGGCAATATCAATATCATTTTCTTTTACAAAACGTTCCAGATTTTCCATCGGCTGAACTTCCATATCACGGATTTTCTTCCCATGAAGTGTTGCGTTTTGATCAAAAATCCCCTCAAATATAAAGCCTCTACGCTCAAAATTAATATAATTTGCAAGCGCCTGTCCAAGATTACCGGCACCGATAATAATCAAATGGTGCGTTTTATCAAGCCCTAAAAGCTTCCCTATTTCAGAATATAGATATTGAACATTATATCCATATCCCTGCTGGCCAAAACCACCAAAATTATTAAAATCCTGTCTTATCTGAGAGGCGGTCACTTTCATAAGTGTACTAAGTTCCTGCGAAGAAATGCGCTCTACACCTTCATCCTTCAATTCGCCAAGATAACGAAAATATCTGGGTAATCTGGATATGACAGCCTGTGAAATTTCTTTTGGTTCCAAAATGAGTCCCTCCGTTTAAGCATGTTATACCATAAAAATTATAACAATTCGTTAAAAAAATATCAATAAAATTTGACACAAATTATATCTCTTAGTAAACTATATTCGATTGTATTTTTATAACCCAAGGAGAACGTTATGATTCTATCCTGTCAGAATATTTCCAAAGCTTTTGATGGCAAGGAAATTATAAGGAATGCAAATTTTCATATAGAAGACTATGAGAAAGCTGCTATTGTTGGTATCAATGGTGCAGGAAAAACAACACTTTTAAATATGATTACGGGCAAAGTGACTCCGGATGACGGAATTGTTGCATTATCCAAAGGAAAAACGATGGGTTATCTGGAACAGCATCCAAGTCTTAACAGCGACAATACTATTTATGATGAATTGATGAGTGTAAAAGCTTATCTTGTTGATTTAGAAAAACAGATTCGCAATGCAGAGAAGGAAATGCAACACAAAGATGGTGAAGAATTGGAGCAGTTAATGAACACCTACTCCCGTCTTACTGCCCAGTTTGAATCCGAAAACGGTTATGCATATAAAAGCGAATTAACAGGCGTCCTTAAAGGACTTGGCTTTATTGAAGCTGATTATGACAAACCGATTAATACCCTGTCAGGAGGCCAGAAAACACGTGTGGCACTTGGCAAGATGCTTCTGCTCTCTCCTGATTTAATTCTGCTTGATGAACCTACAAACCACCTGGATATGAATGCTATTACATGGCTGGAAACCTATCTGATGAATTATAAAGGTGCTGTACTTATCGTAAGCCATGACCGGTATTTTTTAAATCGTATCGCGCAGAAAATTATTGAAGTTGACATGGGACATGTCATGACATTTTCCGGAAATTATTCCGACTATGCTGCCAAAAAAGAACAATACCGTATCACTCAGATGAATGCTTACCTGAATCAACAGCGTGAAATCAAGCATCAGCAGGAAGTTATTGATAAACTCAAATCTTTTAACCGTGAAAAATCCATTAAACGGGCTGAAAGCCGTGAAAAGCTTCTTAGCAAGGTTGAAGTACTTGAAAAGCCATCTGAAGCACGTACGGACATGCATCTTACTCTTACACCAAACGTAGTAAGCGGAAATGATGTCATGGATATCGAACATCTGACAAAATCTTATGATGCTCTGATGCTTTTTGAAGATTTAAACATCTCTATGAAACGTGGTGAGCATGTAGCAATCATTGGCGACAACGGAACCGGCAAGACAACTATTTTGAAATTAATCAACAATCTGATTGATGCGGATAACGGTATTATCAAGCTCGGTACAAATGTACATATCGGATACTACGATCAGGAGCATCACGTACTGCATATGGATAAAACGATTTATGATGAAATTTCAGATGATTATCCATATCTGACTATTACCCAGATTCGTAATATCCTTGCTGCTTTCCTTTTTACAGGAGATGATGTATTTAAACTGATTAGTGAATGCAGCGGTGGCGAACGTGGCCGTATCAGTCTTGCGAAGCTGATGCTCTCAGAAGCAAACTTCCTGATTCTCGACGAACCAACCAACCATTTGGATATTACCTCAAAAGAGATTCTGGAAAATGCTTTGAATCATTATGAAGGAACTGTTTTGTACGTGTCTCATGACCGATATTTCGTGAACAAAACAGCACATAGAATACTGGAATTGGAAAATCAGAAGCTGACAAATTATCTGGGTAATTATGATTATTATTTAGAGAAAAAAATGCAGCTAAACGGTGGAACTGAGCTTACTTCTAACGCTTCTGTATCTGCCAATTCCAAGAATAAACTTGCAGGAATAAACGGTGCTTCCGTAGCGGAAAAT
>SVFS01000069.1 GCA_015056725.1 Lachnospiraceae bacterium
GGTCACGTACTACATCTACCCATCCGGCAAGTTGTACGGTACTGCCGATATGCTTATCGCAGATATCATTACAGTATTGTGTTCTATACATAACAAAACCTCCTATGATGAAACAACCAAAAACCCTCTCCGGGTCTTTGTCTTTCTGAATAAAAAAATCCCGGGAATATAATAATATATTCCCGGGACGAGTAAACAAAACATTTAACCCGCGGTGCCACCCGCATTGATACCTATGGTATCCTCTTTTACATATTAAAATGTATGATATATCAGAGTGTTCCCACACTTACTACTCATCTGAAATGTGCTTTCAGTCCACGACACATTCTCCCTGACAGACTTTCCAAAAAAGCGGAGTCTCTAACGCGTATACTATCTAAAATCGTTCATTTTGTCAATAGTAATTATTGTAAATAAATGTTGTTCTAAGCGTATTATATGCTCTTACTATTCTATTTATTCCAGTCCACTGCCAAAAGAACCTCAACTTCTATCATCTCAAATCTGTCAGCGTTTTATCAGCAATACCGCCACATCATTTACATTCGTTCCGGTTGCTCCGGTAATAATGAGTCCCTCTGTCTTTTCAAGGGCATGATACGCATCATTGTTTTGCAATACATCGTAAATTGTAACGCCTTGCTTTTGCAGCTTTTCTTTTGTGTCCATATCACTGTATCCGCCTGCCGCATCGGTAGGACCGTCCGTACCATCGCTTCCAAAGCTAAATACTGCTGTACCCGCAAGCCCCGCGATTCCTTCCGCTGCTGCCAATGCCAGTTCCTGATTACGTCCACCCTTTCCTTTTCCTGTAAGATGTACTACTGTCTCGCCACCTGCGAGAAATGCCAGGCTTTTCTCCGTTCCCTGCCATGTTTTTGCAATAGATGCCAAAAAGCTTCCGGCTTCTCTTGCTTCACAAGAAAGTCTGTCTGTTAATATAAAGGGTTTATATCCCAGTTCCTCACATGCTTCAGCTGCAGCTTCACATAAATTCCGTACACTTCCCGTAATCTGTGTTTCCACATTGTAAAGTTCTTTGGGCGTTTCCTGCTTTAGCAATTCCCATGCCGTATCACTTAATTGCAATCCGTATTTTTCAGCAACTGCCAAAGCATCCCGACAGGTAGTACTGTCCGGATAAGCCGGTCCTGAAGCAATCATATCCAATGGATCACCTAATATATCACTTAATACAATACTAAATACCTGTGCCGGTTCACACACTTTCGCAAAACGTCCGCCTTTTACCGCCGAAAGTCTTTTACGGATAGTATTCATCTCTACAATATCCGCTCCGCACGCCAATAACTGCTTCGTCACATCTGCCAGCTCTTCTCCCGAAACCAACGATTTTTCAAACAACGCAGAACCGCCACCGCTTAATAAAAACAGTACTGTATCTTCTTTTTGCAAATCCGCAATCAACTCAAGTGCCGCCTGCGTTCCTTTAAAAGAATTTTCATCCGGCAGGGGATGTCCCCCTTCATAGCATCTGGTTTTCGGAATATCTCCCATGACATGGTTATACTTTGTTACGACTACTCCTGCCTCCAGACGTTCTCTCAAAATAGTTGCTGCCGCATGTGCCATCTGCCATGCTGCTTTTCCGGCTGCCACCATATACACTCTTCCTGTCCCAAAATCTTTCGTTGCAAGTGCCTTATGAACTGCTTCATCCGGCAATACCGCTTTTATAGATTTAGCAATAATCTTATTTGCGTCTTCGCGTAAACTCATATTATGACCAACCTTTCCAAACCGTCGGTTCATATCCCACTGTGGCCTGTTTTCCGTTTCTGACAATCGGTGTCTTAATTACCTGCTGATTTGCGAGAAGCTTTTCTTCGCGTTCATCCTCTGCGATATATTTCACAAGCGCCAGCGCATCTTTGTCTTTACAGGCTTCATTAATCATCGCGCCTATACCACCAACTGCCTGACATACGCTGCGGAACTCGCCTTTGCTGATTTCCTTTTCGTTCATGTCTATAAATTGAAATTTGATGCCACGCTCCTTAAAGTAACGCTGGGCTTTCTTTGTATCGTTGCACTTTTTCGTACCGAATATTTGGATGTTCATATACTCTCCCTTAAACCATACTTAATCGCAGTCATTGTCTTATTAACAGAATCTCTTCTTCCGATGACCATGAAAATGAAACTTGTACGCTATTTCGCTCCCGATGTCCTGAATATTCCCTTCCGTATACATAGTAAGTCTCTCCAGGCTTTAAAAGCTTCTGCGGTAGCTTCCCTTTCGTCAGATTAGTTTCATCATCCGTCACGCAATAATTCCCTAAATTAATATGGCTCTGTCCATTATTTTCTAAAACAATATAATCTTGCGAACCTTTAACATGGTACTGCCCAACAATTAAACTTTCCACAGATTCATCAATCTCCGAGCAGATTACTATATCCAAGTTTTCAGTTGCAAATTCACTCGGTGTAATCTCTAATATCGCCCCTTCTCTGTATTCACCGTTTATTGTATAGCCTGTTACGGTAATCCCCGGCTTAGAATCACATGTTATTTTGAGCAAAACATCTTCAAAATAATTACCGGAAAAGCCATTTGGCACCTCATATCCGTTTAATCTGATTGCATCTTCAAAATCCGCGGATACATTTACCGAAACCACGTCTTTTAATCCCAGATAGTTCTGCATTTCATCTATCACCACACCCGGCCTGATTTTTCCGTATTCAGCAATTTCCGTTATTTCATTGAGCGCATTTCCAATATTGTTATCATCACTTTCCAAAAGCGAGTCTTTTAACAAATCCGTCTTCTGCATCATATGTTCCAGTTCATAATAATAACTGCCGGCCATACTATATAGTTCTTTTTCTACGTTCTCCTTCTGAAATCCGGTGTCCATAACATGCATAACGGACTGAATAAACAGTGTTCTGAATTCGTCCTTCTTCATCAAAGCTGCAAAAAGTGCAGCAGACTCCTCTTCCTCACATAATTTAGCCAGTCTTTCATGATCAGGCTCATATCCGTATGCTTCCACAACACGCAGACCCAAACCATAATCTGTATCAAACAGTAAATACCTGTACTTTCCGTCAAAGACAGTTCCTTCCCTGTACTCCTCACCTTTCCCCGGATGGTATGCATATACTTTTACATTATTCTGAGGCCAATCAATATTTCCAATATAATATTCAATCGCCATATAATGTGCGAAGTTCTCTATATCTAACTTTTCGTTTACATATTCCCAATTCTGTGGATTATCCAAGTCCGCTTCAACGACTTGTTTTACAAAGGCATTATAGTCATTGTATGCTTTAAGCTCTTCTTCCGATTCTGCTCTGTCCACCGAAACTTCACTCAATGTTCCTTCACAAACATAGAATTCTCCGCCATAGTCTCCATACTTTTCTTGAAAATACCGATCGTCAAAAGTGTTGGTCATCCAATATACGCCCTGGTATTTACCATTGACAAATACCACTGCGCTTTCTGCTACGAAAACATCTTGAAATCCGGATTGTCTTGCAAGTTCTCCCACCAGCTCCGTTCGGATAAATCCATATCCGTTATCATCACCGGAGTTATGAAAAGATAGTCTCTGATAATTATCAATTACCACATTACTTTCATTCGAAACAAGCTTACTCAAAAACGGATAGAAAAATTCATTTAAGCCCTCATACTGTTCCCTCGCTATCAAACGAAATGATTTCTGATTCTTCGCCCTTGTATAATTCCCATATATTTTCAGTCCACAATTCTGGCTGATAGCCTCTTCTCTTTTTACATCAAATATCGTTGCATGAACTTCTATCTCTTTATCAATCCAAAAATTTCCGTCGATCAATCCCCAGATACTTGCATCCGGATTCTCTTTCCAATACTTATCCCAACGGGCACCTCTTACAAAAATACCATTTTCATAATCATAGACATCTTCTTCTCTTCCTGTAACGGACACAACGTAAGTTGTACTAAAACGTTCAGCACCTTTTGCATCCAAAAAATAGTCTCTGTTATACACTTCCGATTTCGTTCCATCTTCAAAAACACAACAAAAGCGATACGCATAAGCAGCCGTTTCATCCTGCAATGCAACATGTATTGGTTCGCTGTAAATGTTCGGTTCACCATTATCTATGTCCGGAAGCGTTCCGTCTGTTGTATAATAAATCGCCGCATCGGATCCGGTTTCCACAGTTAAGTCAAAAGAGTCATTATAAAATCCGCTATCGTGAGAAATTTTCACTTCATATCGGTTCTCATATTTTAAATATACCAACAACAACGTCATGGTAAAAACAATTAGCACAGTCCCAAATAGAACTCCGGCACTTCTTCGTTTGTTCATATTGTTGCTCCCATTCAAAAGCTATCGCAATTCAACATCCATTTATTTCTATTTTCAATCATAACTTTAAGTTTTATGTCCTCTTCTATTATCGATACTTTTGTCTTAAAAATCAACATAAAACACAAAAAGACCACTCCCAAGTCTTCACTTGAAAGTGGTCTATAAACACTGGATTTATTTATCCAAACTCTTCATTGTCGTTTTGAGCGAATGTAGTTAACTCCATCATTTTTCTTTAGCTTCTATCAGGTTTGTTCTATCCTTCAATACTTCCCGGATTAAGCAAGAACTCATAAATGTTCACTGTTAAAATTCCGTTCTCATCGTAGTGTGTTGGAACTATATCTTTTGTTACCACAATTTTCTTAAAAGAATCATCTATTTTTCTAAATGGTCTTATCTCTTGATTTCTTTTTGCTTCATCAGGAAGCGAATAGGCCGACTGAATATAATATCTTGCAGAGCCAAGATTACAAACAAAATCTACTTCCAAAGCTTTTCGAATCACTTTCCCGTCTTTATTCTTCTCTGCAATTGGCACAACGCCTACATCTACACTATATCCGCGCATGCGAAGCTCGTTATAAATCACATTTTCCATCGAATGTGTCTGCTCAAACTGTCGGAAATTAATTCGAGCATTACGAAGTCCTAAATCCGAAAAATAATATTTCTTCGGAGTTTCAATATATGTCTTTCCCTTAATATCATATCTTTGTGCAGACTCTATCAAAAAAGAATCCTCAAAGTAATCCAAATATTTTTTAATGGTCTTTGCTGTAATACTTGATTTCTTAACTGTCTTAAATGTATTTTTCAATTTCTCCGGATTAGTAAGCGAACCTATTGCAGAAGAAAGAATATTCAGCAAATCTTCTAACTCCCCTTGATTCTTTACCCTATTTCTCTTGAAAATATCTGTAATATAGATTTCATCAAACAGCTTCTGCAATACTGCTGCTTTCTCATTTGCACCTTCTCGTAGAACTACGAGCGGTATCCCACCATAAAGCATGTACTCTGACAGTCCTTCGTACTTATCACCCTTATATACAGACATGAATTCCGCGAAACTTAATGGATACATATGAATTTCATCACCACGTCCGGCAAACTCAGTGATAATATCTTTGGACAAAAACTTTGCATTACTTCCGGTGACATATACATCCATATTATCCTTACGCAAGTACCCATTCAGAACAGATTCAAAACAATCAAGTAACTGTACCTCATCTAAGAGCAAATAATATTTCCCTTCACCAGATGTTTGAGAACGAATGTACTCCATAAACAACTCCGGATTTACGCCTCTTTTTTCTTTCTCAACACTAATCAAACTCTCCCTTATAAGATGAAGATCATCTGCGGAATCAAATGCAAAACGGATAATATGTTCTTTATCAACACCACTCTCTATCAAATAATTATAAAAGAGCGTATTTAACAAATACGATTTACCACATCTTCTAATACCAGTTATAACCTTTATTAATCCATTATTTTGTCTTTTTATAAGTTTGTCTAAATAATACTCACGTTTAATCTCCATATCAACACGCTCCTTTTAGGGAAGATTTTTGCAATCTGTTGCACTTTTCAGTTTCAGAATAGCATATGTTTTCATAATCCGCAAGCTATCGCACGCAGAATAGGACCGAAAAATGCAACTAGTTGCATTTTTCGGTCCTATTGTGATCCTTTGATTAATTTTCAGACGTAATCTCCTGCCAGCTTGTTTATACCACATAACCTAAAGAAGTTTTGCTGGTAGGAATAACTTCTCTATGTTCATATAACTCGCCAACATCACATGTTTTGCGACAAAATTTTCTCCTAGCATGAGAGTTTGGCTTCCTTGGCAATCTTCATAAAGTTCTGAATGCCTAGGGAATATAGTTCTGCACCGTCTTTGTAGCGGACGAATTTTTTTCTAGCCTGTTTTTCTGCCATATCAACTTCCTCCTTTCCGACACCCTTCTCTGGGCTTCTACTATCTTCTTGGAGTCAAAAAAGCTGATTGCAAAAAATAAACAAAAAAATTGGTCAGATGAACTGACCAAAATACAGACAGTACAACTGACCAAACTATTTCTATAAATTGACTGGTCAGCGATGCTGACCACCCACAAACCCAGTAAATAAGCCAAAGTCAACGACACTGTCCAAAAGACAGCACAGCTGACCTGACTACTTAAAAAGTTCTAACAGGATACGCACATAGTTGCATTGGCAACTTGCTCCAAAACTTCACGCCCAGAGCGTTCACATTAGGGCAAGCCCTAAGGACCATATTTTGTATCCAGACATTTTATCACTATAATTTGCAATACCTTCCTCTTCCTTCAAATTCAATAATACCCTTATCTCTCAGCAACTGTAATTGCTGTCTTATTTTGTCCCTAACATGATGATTCTCAGGATATTTTAATTGTAATTCAGGTACAAACGCATACATTTCCTCTAGTGAAAATGTTCTTGTCGGGATTCTATTAACACAGTTTAATATATCCAAAATCCACCCTCTGGCATCTAACTTATATCCACTAATAAAATTCGTTTTTTGCACCTTGGATAATATCTCTTCTACTGGTTGCGCAACTTCATCTTTTACGATGTATACTCTTCCTTCTTCAGGTATTTGCTGCAACACAATATTGCACCCCACCCAGCCAGCACGTCTCGCCGTCATCGACAATGCTTTTCTCTTTTCTATAATATCCGGTGTGAAGAAATGCTTCGGAACCATAATAAAATTCTTAACTCGCAAATCCGTTTTCCCGTAATGCATAAAAAAGAAATTAGGGTTATTTATGGATTCAATACGTTCTATCATGGTTGAATATGCACCATCATTCACTTTTCGGCTAATAGAGCTACTTTTACTTTTCAGTTCATACTCTTCAGAACAACTCGGGCAGTAGAAGTCTGCCACTGGCCTATTATTCTCAAAGTGACTTATATACGAGCCGCCACAATACGGGCAAAAGAGATTTTGATTTACCCAACTTTCCGTAATAACCCGAATTCGTTGCGAGCCACTATTATATTTTTCAGCTATCGTCAAATCCATTTGCAAATTCATATTCTCACTCCCACAATGATTGGAACATACTATTTTGCCCCAATCTTGTTTTAATTTTCTCTATGTTTTCTCTCAGTATTTCTATCAATATACAACTGCGCCCTGTATTCAACGCCGCTTCGCCGACCACACCACTGCCTGCAAACGAATCCAAAACAATTTCGCCCTCGTATGTAACGTATTTCAGTATTTGTTCGCAGAGTTGCAACGGCATTTCGCTCTGATGAATTCTTTCTTTTTTGGATACAGGTTGTACATCAAACATAGTCGGTAACATGCCATTACATCCACTCATATACGACAGACATCCTGTCGCATCCGTTTTCTTTTTATCTATACGCATATTTCTTGCTTTCCCTTTTGAGAAAATCATTACATCTTGCGTATTTTTTGCCTTTCTTCCTGTATTACTAACAAAACTTCCCTTTTTCCATGCGACCTTTGCATAATAAATGAATCCCGCCTCTTTAGCATACTGTTTTATCTGATATAGATACTCGTAATTGTTTTCGTTCTCTGCCGGAAGAATCTCTACAAGGAAGCAACCGTCTTTCAATACTCTCGCTTTTTCTTGAAAATCCTCGAATGTATACTTAAAACATTCATATGTCGCAAATACCCTTGTTCCACCTTTATTGGACTTAAGATCAAGCCATGGATGGTCTGTTAATATACAATCTATAGAGTTATCTTTTAGCATTGATAAGTCTCTACCATCTCCCTCCATCACAATGCACACTTCATCATTGCTATCTACAGTTTTATAAATACCCCTAGCAATACGCTCAAATCTAATTCCTAAATTTTCATATATTCTTGCACGTACAGTTTCTTTAGGCTTGTCTGGTCTACTTGCGTATGCCTCATTCAACGAAAACTCTTCCCGACCTTTAAAACAACTAAAAATCTTTTCCGCTAGTGACATGTTTGTACCCTCCTATGTTTTTTGGATCTTGATCCTATCACAGATACTGTACAATATAAAGGTCATTAACGTATTTGGTTCAACATTTAATAAAAAATGATAATTTGACAAAAAAACATTTGCTTCATATCCCCTTACCTTTTGTCGCTTTATAACTCTCGAGAACTACTCAAATCTAATATTCGATTCGTTCTAGCATAGATTAATTTTTTGCAATTTTTAACGTATATCAGATAATCTACTGGCGAATAATTCACTCCTTCTTGCAATGGCTTTCGTCTTTCTTCTTCAATATTAGAATCTAATAGCGAAATCACTTCTCCTTCATGCAAGAAATCATCTAGCCTCATCTTGCTGATGTACTCAGGAAAAGAATCAAACAATTCAAAAAACCATTGATACCTTTGAAAAGCTTTATACAAAGGCTCATAATAACGAAACTTTCCTTCTAAATTTGTTCCCTTTGTTTCATAATAATTCTTTAATTCCGCCAATGTAATGTCTATTCTATCAAATATACCTGCTCCACCTCTCACTTGGTTTATTGTATTTTGCTTATCTATTTGATGCGCCGGCCAAAATACATGACCGCCAATTGTTCTAGTTATTAATAAAAAATCCCCAATTATTTTAGATTTTTCTTTATCATTTTCCCGAATATATTTCATTGCCCATGCTCTTGATGGGCCAATATAATCCGTACTCAACTCACTTTCGTACAAACCATTTAATTTAATATACAACGACTTTCCTCTTCTCACTACTTTGGCATCAGCCCCCAATATATTTCGAAACTTATCCATCATATCTTCATATAATTTTTGACTTACGGCATCAGGATCTTTATAGCATTTTCCACATATTGTCGCCCTAACATCACAATTGCTTCTAGAACATTCACACATACAGTATTGTTCACCATGTGTGAATATTATACCTATAGCATCATTTAAATAATTATACATCTACTATCCCTCTAATATTTTTTTCTTATCGTAAAATGAAGCACTTTTTAACATATGTTTTTACAGATTTTGTTAAAATCCTTACACACTTCTATCTCATATTTTATATCATCCGTTTCTTCCGCAAATCGCAATTTTTTTTGGTGTGACAAATTAATATCCATATATCCAACGCATTTCCCTTCTGGATGCATATTGATTGATTGCTTATGCTGCATTGGGTATACTGTTGAGCCCTCAGCACAAGACACCATATTCTTAAGAAACTGTAACATTCCATTACCTATACACTCATCCAAATAACCATATGTTGCTAAATTGATATCTGGAACCCAATATAGATCTCTTCCATATTCACGCATACCTTTTAAATCATCTTTGGAGTTTAATCCAATATACTCCAGAACAGTACACATAATCTCATAAAGTAAAACCGAATTACTGACTTCTCTATCACATACCAGATTATGAATCAATTTGCACTTTTCCATTATTTTCTCTATTGTTCTAACGTCCAAACCACTAAGCCGCAAAAATTCCGCCAGTGTTTCATCTACCTCTGAAAAACTTGAAAACGCATGGAAATAATCATCAAATTTCTCTATCACAGATTTTTGCGTTTCTCCCACCCCAATCTTATATCTAAAAGAAATAAACTTTTTCAAATAGCGTTTCGTATCTACGGTATCTCCATATATTTCCCTAATTGACTGTTCAAGTTGTTTACTATCGACTGCAACAATTAGCAGCACATTATCTATCCCCTCAAACATATGATGTAAGCGTTCCAATGTTTTAATAGCATATGACGGCATACAACGGTCTAATTCATCGACAACTATTACAACGGTTTTATCTTTCGCTAATTCTTTAACCTGGTCACGAACAGCATCCAAGGTGCTATTAAATGCAAATAAAGTATCAAATTCTTTTTCTCTCTGTCGACGAGCCTCTCCTTCTTCCTTGATATCTTCATAAACCTGCACTAAATCAATCCCAATCTTATTCTTGACAAATTCTTTTGCCATTCCATCTATTGCTCTCTTAGCCACCTGCCATGAATCTTTTATTTTCCCGTCAAGTTCTTTAAGTAACTCCTTATCCACTTTATCCTTAAGCGCAGAAACGATAGCTATTGCCGGTTCTTCATAATAATCATACTTCCAACAATTATAATGAAACACAAAATATCTGTTATCAAAAGTATCTTCATTCACCTCTATTTCAAGTTTTTCCTCTAGCTCTTCTAAAACAAATGTTTTTCCAACTCCCCATGCTCCTTCAAGCGCAAACGGACAATATGCCTTATTCTTAGATGCACTTTGTACAATCCTAAATAAATCCTCTATTATGCCATCTCTATTCAATATATCAATCCTTTGATTTTCTACAACCACTATTTTTTCCTCCTCTTTTGTTATGATTCTATTTTATATTCTAAGCCGATAATTTTCTAACCAAATTATATCACTCAAATACATTAATCTCTACTAATTACTTCACCACATCATTCTCATATTGACAGCCTGCACCCCTATCTATGCTTCCAAGACATTAAGCCTAGCCCAGTCCCTCCTATCCATCCCATCAATCTTGTTCCTTGCTACCAACCAGCCTATCACAGATGCCCCGCCTGTCAACATATCAATCACCTTTCCCGTTTCCTCTTATTTCCTACAAACGCAAAAAGACCACTCCCAAGTCTACACTTGAAAGTGGTCCATACACACTGGTTAAAATTCTTTTTTCAATTGTTTTGCATTGTGTCCTTTTACAAATCCCTACATTACGCTCCATACTTTCTGCAAACTTTGCATAATCTAAAGACCGAAAAGTCTGTAAAGCCCGATAAATACTGAACTTATTTATCCAAACTCTTCATCGTCGGGAACAACAATACATCCCTAATCGCAGAAGAATCTGTAAGCAACATACAAAGTCTGTCGATGCCGTAGCCGATACCGCCTGTTGGTGGCATACCGAGTTCAAGAGCATACATGAAATCTTCGTCTGTTGTGTTTGCTTCTTCATCACCGAGAGCAAGTAATGCTTCCTGTGCTTTGAAACGTTCTCTCTGATCAATCGGGTCATTTAACTCGGAGTATGCATTACACATTTCCCAACCGTTCATGAATAATTCAAAACGTTCTACGTAGTTTGGATCTTCCGGTTTCTTCTTAGTAAGCGGAGAAATCTCGATTGGATGATCCATTACGAATGTAGGCTGAATCAGGTGTTCTTCTACGAATTCTTCGAAGAAGAGATTCAGGATATCGCCTTTTGTATGGTGTGCTTCGAATTCTACATGTTTTTCTTTTGCAATTGCTTTTGCTGCTTCTGTATCTGCAATTTCATTAAAGTCAACGCCTGCGTATTTCTTAACAGCGTCAATCATTGTAATTCTTTCAAATGGTTTGCCCCAGTCCATTTCAATACCGTTGTAAACGATAGTTGTTGTACCGAGAACTTCCTGTGCTACATAGCGGAACATGTTTTCTGTCAAATCCATCATTCCGTTGTAGTCTGTGTATGCCTGATAGAGTTCCATCAGAGTAAATTCCGGATTGTGTCTTGTATCAAGACCTTCGTTACGGAATACACGACCGATTTCGTATACTCTTTCCATTCCGCCTACGATTAATCTCTTTAAGTATAATTCAAGAGAAATACGAAGCTTTAAGTCTTCGTCAAGTGCATTGAAATG
>SVFS01000070.1 GCA_015056725.1 Lachnospiraceae bacterium
ACTGCTTCAGAAATAAACTGTGCAGGGAACTGACTTTCAAATAATTCTTTATTTTCAAATGGATAATGATGCTGTGCAAATGGCATTGCTCCGGAGTCGAACCAGCAGTCGATAACTTCCGGCACACGCTTCATTGTCTTGCCACATTTTGGACAGTTACATGTGATTTCATCAATATAAGGTCTGTGAAGTTCTACTGTCTTAGCTGCTGCATTTCCGCTGAGTGCTTCTAATTCTTCACGGGAACCGATTGCTTCCTGATGTCCGCAGTCTTCACATTCCCATACGTTCAGTGGTGTACCCCAGTAACGGTTACGGGAAATACCCCAGTCCTGAATATTTTCAAGCCAGTTGCCGAAACGTCCTTCACCGATAGATTCCGGAATCCAGTTAACTGTCTTATTGTTACGAACCAGGTCATCTCTTACTGCTGTCATCTTGATAAACCAGGATTCACGAGCATAGTAAATCAGTGGAGTATCACATCTCCAGCAGAATGGATAATCATGTTCGAATTTTGGTGCATCGAATAATTTACCTTCTTTTTCAAGATCCACTAAGATGTCTTTGTCAGCATCTTTCACAAACTTACCTGCATAAGCCGTTTCCTGTGTCATTTCACCTTTGCCGTCTACGAACTGTACGAATGGAAGGTCGTATTTTCTACCTACCTGAGCATCGTCTTCACCGAATGCAGGTGCGATATGAACGATACCTGTACCGTCTGTCATCGTAACATAAGTATCACATGTTACAAAATGACCTTTCTTGTGCTGTTTTGCTGCTGCTTCACCTGCACATGCAAATAAAGGTTCATATTCTTTGTATTCTAAATCTGTACCAACATATGTTTCTAAAATTTCGTAAGCTTTTTCATCTTCTTTTGCAAGGCCGCCAAGTACCTTATCCAGAAGTGCCTGTGCCATATAATATACATAGCCGTCAGCTGCTTTTACTTTTACATAAGTTTCATCAGGGTTTACGCAAAGAGCCACGTTACTTGGAAGTGTCCAAGGTGTTGTTGTCCATGCAAGGAAATATGCATCTTCACCCACAACTTTGAAACGTACTACTGCAGAACGTTCTTTGACTGCTTTGTAGCCCTGTGCCACTTCATGGCTGGAAAGCGGAGTACCACATCTTGGGCAGTAAGGAACGATTTTAAAGCCTTTGTATAATAAGCCTTTGTCCCAAATCTGCTTCAGTGCCCACCATTCAGATTCGATAAAGTCATCATGGTATGTTACATATGGGTCATCCATGTCTGCCCAGAAACCAACTGTACCGGAGAAGTCTTCCCACATACCTTTGTATTTCCATACAGATTCCTTACATTTATCAATAAATGGATCAAGACCGTATTCTTCAATCTGTTCTTTTCCATCTAATCCGAGTAACTTTTCTACTTCCAGTTCAACAGGAAGACCGTGTGTATCCCAGCCTGCCTTTCTTGGAACCATATAGCCCTTCATTGTTCTGTAACGTGGAATCATATCCTTGATAACACGTGTCAGAACGTGACCGATATGCGGTTTGCCGTTAGCTGTCGGCGGTCCGTCATAAAATGTATAAGTAGGACCTTCTTTTCTGCTGTCCATAGATTTACGGAAAATGTCATTGTCTTTCCAAAACTTTTCTACTTCTTTTTCTCTGTCCACAAAATTTAAATTAGTATCGACTTTTTGGTACATGTTTTACTCCTTTCATTCCTTTAATGCATCTCCATGCTTTACAACCAACATGCTCCTTCGGAGCACGTCGCCGTGTCTTCGATTTGCGAAGCAAATCGAGACAAGTAAAAAAAGTCCCATCCTGTAAAAGGATGAGACTATTGCTCACAACCACCTGTTACAACATACTCCCTTGCGGTTTATATGCACTCCTGTGACGTAGGAATACGGCAGGACTTACTTATCATACGCAGTCGCGTATCTGTTGGGTCTGCTGCTCAGAAGTGATATTCAGCCAGTTCCTACTCGCACCGGTCTTCCACCACCACCGGTTCGCTGTGCCTTTTAGAAAAAGCCTACTGTCTTCGTCATTGCATTTACTTATTCTATTATTTGTCATGTTTCAACTCATTAAGTTTATATGAGCCCTCCTGAAATGTCAAGCATAAATTGCCCAAAATCCTTGATTTTATAGGCTTTTCAAGGGCTTGCTTTCTATTTTTTCCAGATTCCGTTTCCGGCAGTCGGAATGCCTCGTTCTTCCGGCTTAGCAAGCGCTGTTCCATGTAAATGACCATAATACCGTACCACCACCTGAAGATTATCGTATCGTCCTATAGACTTCCATGAAATGCTGTTAAAATATTCTTCCCCGTATTCCCAAGACTCTCTTGGGAAATTGTCCTGCACATAATCCTCCATCTGATCCATACAGGCATCTGTCTGTGCCAGATGCTCCGGCAACATATTGGCAGAACCACCATATGAGCCATAAAAATACGGAAATCCTTGGTTATCATAAAACATTGTATATAACGGATATGGGCACGGTTCATTTCCGGCAGATACTGCAGGTGCCGGTGCTTCATTACTTTGAGCCCCACTACTTGGCGTTTCAGTCCCCGGCTGCTTTTCCTGTACCGGTTTTTCATCCGTCAGGCAGCCGGCACTTACATAACCGACGGCTTCTTCATAAACAATTCTATAAAAATACGCCTCGTTACATTTCCCTGTTACATGCACCTCCTGACCATTTGCAAGTGTGCCAAGCTTCTCGCTATCCTTGTCCGGCATAGCCTGAACATTTGCTTCCCCTTCCACATACATGATTTTATCCACATCCGTATAGGTATACTCTTTTTTAGTCCCCTCCGCCGTTCTGGTATCTTCTATATTACATACACTACACTTTGCTGTTTCTGTACCATCTTCCTTGAAAGTAGCATCATCATTATAAATATATTCCTCAAACACATGGCCTGTAGCTTTTATTTCCTCTGTATAGGTATCGCCGCACGCACATGTATATGTCTTGACACCATCCTCTTCGCAAGTAGCCTCTTGCACCTCCTCGGTGTAATCATGTACATGTTCTTCTATTGCCTCCTCTTCTGCCACTTCCTGTGAAGCTGCTTCTGTATTGTCTGCCGATGCGTTACCACAACCTCCCAGCAAAAGTGCAACAAACAATAATGCTAATATTTTTCTCTTCATGTCTCATTTCTCCTTCGTGTTTGTGTTTTATTATAACACCTTTACCGCTGACTTGCATGTATTTCTCCGCATCCTGTTTTCTGTGATAAATCTCGCCCCATTTTCGATAAAAAAATTGCGGATTATGCCAAAAAGTATTGCCTCAAAGTGCATTGATGTATATAATGACCTTATCAACATGTGGGCTGGTCAAATGACCCAGGTCCAACCGATTCGACGGGGAAACTCCCCGTCATTTTTGTCCAAGGAGATCTCATGAAAACATTAAGCATTTTTGTTGATGAGTCAGGAGATTTTGGTGCATATGAGAAGCATTCCCCTTACTATATCGTAACCATGGTGTTCCATGATCAGACAATTGATATTTCAGACCATATAAGCACCTTGGATAATGCGTTAAAACAAATAGGGTATGGTAACAAACAGGCAGTACATACCGAACCTCTAATCAGGCGTGAAAAACCATATCAATTCTTTCAACCCAATGAGCGCCGCGCCATTTTTTCTAAACTCTACTACTTCACATTAAATTCTGGTATCAAATACAAATCATTTATTTTCCATACCAAAAAAGATTTCTTCAAAAAGATAAAGCTAAAGGAATTTTCTTCATAACTTGTCTTTCCTCTTTTCTGGGTGTAGAATACTTTCAACAGAAAATCACAGAATAATTATATTCAAAAGATCAAATACTTTCAGCAAAACAAGAAAGGCACATACAATGGACAGACAAAATCTGACTCTTTTAACAGACTTATATGAACTTACGATGATGCAGGGGTATTTTCATAATACCGACAAAAACGAGACCGTTATTTTTGATGCATTTTATCGTAGCAACCCTTGTGGTGGGGGCTATGCAATCATGGCAGGACTTGAACAAGTGATTAAATATATCCGCGAGCTTCATTTTGCTCCGCAGGATATTGAATATCTGGCAAGTCTCGGTATCTTCGATAAAGATTTCTTAGATTACCTTGCTAACTTCAAATTCTCAGGCAGCATTTATGCCATTCCGGAAGGAACGGTTGTGTTCCCACGTGAGCCACTTGTTAAAGTTATCGCTCCGATTATGGAAGCACAGCTTATCGAAACGGCTATTTTAAATATTATCAATCATCAGTCTCTTATCGCCACAAAAGCATCCCGCGTTTGCTGGGCAGCAAAAGGCGATGGCATCATGGAATTTGGTCTAAGACGTGCACAGGGTCCTGATGCCGGTACTTACGGTGCAAGAGCTGCTATGATTGGGGGCTGCATCGGTACTTCCAATGTACTGTGCGGTCAGCTTTTTGATGTCCCTGTAAAAGGAACTCACGCACACAGCTGGATTATGAGTTTCCCTGATGAATACACAGCCTTTAAGACATACGCAAATATGTATCCATCCGCATGTATCTTACTGGTAGATACTTATGACACCTTAAAATCCGGTGTTCCAAATGCTATTAAAGTATTTACCGAAATGCGTGAAGCCGGTGTGGAATTAAAAAATTATGGTATCCGCCTTGACAGCGGCGACCTTGCATACTTATCTAAAAAAGCCCGTAAGATGTTAGATGAAGCCGGATTTACGGATGCTGTCATCTCTGCATCCAACGATTTGGATGAATACTTAATTGATTCATTAAAAGCACAGGGCGCTACCATTACATCCTGGGGTGTCGGCACAAGCCTTATTACAAGTAAAGACTGCCCTGCATTCGGTGGCGTATACAAATTAGCAGCCATCATGGGCGAAAACGGAAAGTTCATTCCAAAGATTAAACTGTCCGAAAACTCCGAAAAGGTAACTAACCCGGGCAATAAGACCATTTACCGTATTTACGAAAAAGAAACCGGTAAAATTAAAGCAGACCTCATCTGTCTTGTAGATGAAAAATTCTCAGAAGATGAGCCAATGCTTTTATTTGACCCATCTGAGCCTTGGAAAAAGACCAAACTAAAACCGGGCACATATACACTCCGAGAGATTATGGTTCCTGTATTTATCGATGGCAAACAGGTATATGAATCTCCAAAGGTTATGGACATCCGCGCCTACTGTCAGCAGGAATTATCCACACTTTGGGACGAAACTCGACGCTTCGTAAATCCGCAGAAAGTGTATGTAGACCTTTCCAGCAAACTTTATGATATCAAGATTGATTTACTGGATAAGATGAGTGTGGTATAGCCGGAACAAAACGCAAGGAGGTTATTTATGTATCAGGCATCAGAAAAAAGATATGATTCCATGAACTACTTTTCAAGCGGAAATAGTGGGCTAAAATTACCTGCATTGTCCTTAGGACTTTGGCACAATTTTGGAGATAATGCAGACTACGAAAACATGAAAGCACTATGTTTTACTGCATTTGATCATGGAATTACACACTTTGACTTGGCAAATAATTATGGGCCACCATATGGTAGTGCTGAAACGAATTTTGGAAAAATTCTTAAGGAAGATTTAGGCTGCTATCGTGATGAGCTTTTAATCAGCACAAAAGCCGGATATGATATGTGGGCAGGACCATACGGCAACTGGGGAAGCAGAAAGTACCTGCTTGCAAGTTTAGACCAGAGTTTAAAACGTATGGGATTAGAGTACGTTGATATTTTTTATCACCATCGTATGGACCCTGAAACTCCATTAGAAGAAACTATGGGCGCACTTTCACAAGCTGTAAAAAGTGGTAAAGCACTTTATGCCGGATTGTCAAATTATGATGGCAAAACCTTGGAACAGGCAACAAAAATTTTAAATGACTTAAGATGTCCGTTTATTATTAATCAGAACCGTTATTCGATTTTTGACAGAACAATCGAAAATAATGGATTAAAAGAAACTGCAAAGAAGCTGAAAAAAGGTATTATTGCATTTAGTCCATTGGCACAAGGTCTGCTGACAAACAGATATTTAAATGGCATTCCGGAAGACAGCCGCATTAAAAAGGATGGAAGATTTATTCAAGAAAGTGCACTGACTGCAGATAGATTAATCCAAATAAAAGAATTAAATAAATTAGCATGTGAAAGAGGACAGTCTTTAGCGCAGATGGCACTTGCATGGATATTACGTGATGGTGTGGTAACAAGTGTTTTAATCGGTGCTTCAAAACCAAAACAAATCTTAGATAATATAGATGCATTAAAAATGACCAAATTCAGCAGTGAAGAATTAGAAGCAATTGAAAAAATATGTCAGAAATAAAAAGAGACCCGCCCATATTTATTGGGCGGGATTTTTCTATTTAATGAAAAGACATTACATTTCCGATTCTTATTTACTGCTCCATCTGTCTTCCTAAAAATCCTGCTGCGGATTGCAAGAGCTTTTGTTCTACTTCTCCCATTTTTCCTTTTTCATTTTTGGAAATAAGCATCACTGCTCCGATTACATCTCCTTCACACAAAATCGGAACAATCGCTTCCTGCTCATATTCTTCAATTGCTTCTTTGGTGATAGGAATAAACTGCTTGTCCTTTTTTACCGCAAAAATACTTTCTCTGTCATTTGCCTTTTCTTCCAGTTCCGGACTCACAGACTTTCCTACTGCATTTTTCATACCACCGGCCACTGCAATAATCTGGTCTCTGTCCGCAATCATCGCAATATGTCCTGACACTTGAGAAAGACTCTCAGCATACTGCTTTGCAAAGGTAGTCATTTCTCCAATCGGCGAATACTTTTTTAAGATAATCTCGCCCTCTCTATCGGTAAAAATCTCAAGCGGATCCGATTCTCTGATTCGTAGTGTTCTCCTAATTTCTTTTGGAATTACCACTCTTCCCAAATCATCTATACGGCGTACAATGCCTGTTGCTTTCATACTGTTTCCTCCATATCTATCCTAATTTTGTTAGTTTCTTGTTATGGAGTTAGTATGTGGAAATTCATCAAAATTATACTTTTATTAGAGTTACATTAAATAAAAATCACTTCTTCAAATTCTTCCTCCAAAGCGCAGACTGCCAATTTATATCCTTCTATTTCATACTCTTTGATAACACATGGGCAAAGCTGACCTTCACGATAAATCTGAATGCCCTCTCCGATTATCACTTCAAATCCCGAAAGCGGCAGGCTCATGCCTTCTCCCGTAAGCTTCATATAGCTTTCCTTGATTGTCCACAAACGGAAAAATTCCTGCTGTTTTTCGATTGTGCTAAAAGAATTCAAATACCCGACTTCTTTTTCCGTAAAAAAACGGTCAGCAATTCCCTCTTTTACATCAGAAATCTTTTCTATATCGCAGCCAACCTCTTTATCGCTCACAGCACAAATAACCACATCTCCCGAATGTGACAAATTAAAATGCAAACCTTCTATCTGAGGTTTTCCGTTTTTGCCATAAGTAATGTTATCCATAGATAAGCCATGAGCGTTTAACACATGTTTTAGCAACAGTGCCGCACCCAGTCCCTGTTTTCGGGAGTGTTCCTGCTTATAGCGTAATATTTTTTCTTGGCGTTCCTTCGATAATCCCTCTAACACTTCCAAATGCCCTAAAGGGTCTTTTAGATTTTCAATATTTAATGTATATAATTGAACCATATAGCATTCCTCTATCCTATCGTGTCTCCGTTCAAAGTATTCTTAACTTCCCGCACCACTCATACAAAAAATTATAACGCATAGCCTGTTTTAAAAAAAGAAATTTTCCATTTTTCGCATAAGAAAATCTACTCTCTCATATTGAAAAAACGCCTTTTTTCCATTTATAATATTTTATATAGTATCGTATTTTTAAAGGAGTCGCCATCTATGAACCTTGACGACAAACAATTAAAAAAATTATACACTAAAGCCATTAAAATCGGTTGCGGAAGCTTTCTTGCAATTATCATTGCACATACTATCGGACTGCAGTACGAAACATCTGCCGGTATCATCACCCTGCTTTCCATTATGACAACACGATGGGAAACATTTCGTATTTCATTACATCGAATTTATTCTTTCGCTATTACCGTGTTTTTATGCTGGTTTACATTCCGCTATCTGGGTAGTGACTGGACTCATTACGGACTTGTTATTTTCCTACTCGTTATGGTCCTTGAAATGGCGGGATGGGCAGCTACATTATCTGTTAATGCTGTTATCGCAGGGCATTTTATAGCATCAGAGGACTTCTCTTTTGCTTTTATACTTAATGAATTTCTATTAGTTCTTATCGGCATTACGGTTGCCGTAATATTAAACTTTTTTAACAATCACAAAAAGTCCAGAAAAGAACTTGCCTTCAATATGCGTTATGTAGAAGCACGGCTTCAACTCATATTGGAAGAAATGGCTTGTTACCTTTCCAAAGAGGAATTGAAAAGAGACGTATGGGATGATATCCGTAATCTGGAAGCCAAAATAAAGCATTATGTCCACGAAGCTTGCCAGTACCGTGATAATTCTTTTAATTCGAATGCAAATTATTATATTAAATATTTTGAAATGCGTCTGGAGCAGATTAGTGTCCTTCACAACCTGCATTATGAAATGCAAAAGATGCGTAATATGCCAGAACAGGCGATTGTTGTTGCTAAATTCATTCGTTATATCAAAGATGCCATCTCCGAGATGCATTCTATCGAGGAACAAATCAGCCGTTTACAAGGCATTGTTGAGAGCCGTACCAACGACCATCTCCCCAAAGATATGGCGGAATTCGAAGGAATGGCAATCCTTTACCATATCATGATGGACCTTGAAGATTATCTAATTATCAAGCGAAGATTCATAAATTCTCTGGACGAAGAATATCGCCAAAAGGATACTTTTATACTTGAATAGCCAAAATCCTTCTTTCCGGAATAGTATGTTTTTTACAATAACTGTCTATTTTTTACAATGACTGTAATTTTTTTACCATCCAAATTTTTTACTATTGTCTTTCCGGCTTTAATAAAATTAGAATAATAATAGATTTTATTTTAGGAGGTAAATCATATGGGGTATTTAACCGGTAAAACAGCTATTATTACAGGTGCCGGACGTGCCGTACTTTCTAACGGTGCATGCGGATCCATTGGATATGGAATCGCTACTGCATACGCAAAAGAAGGGGCAAATCTGGTCATTACGGGTAGAAATCTAAAAAAATTAGAAGAAGCCAAAGAAGAGCTCGAAAGACTCTACAACACCAACGTTTTAATCCTTCAGGCTGATGTAAATGCAGGCGCTGACAATGAAGCCGTGGTCGCTAATGTAGTTTCCAAAACGATAGAAAAATTTGGCAGAATTGATGTATTAATTAACAATGCCCAGGCTTCTGCATCTGGTGTAACTCTTGCAGAGCACACAACTGAGCAATTTAATCTTGCGCTTTATTCCGGTTTATATGCAGCCTTCTACTATATGAAAGCCTGCTATCCTTATTTGAAGGAAACAAAGGGGACCGTAATCAACTTTGCATCCGGGGCCGGACTATTCGGAAATTTCGGACAGTGTTCTTATGCTGCTGCAAAAGAAGGTATCCGTGGTCTTACAAGAGTCGCTGCAAACGAATGGGCAAAAGATGGTATTACTGCGAATGTAATCTGTCCTCTGGCTTGGACTGCTCAATTAGAACAATTTAAAAATGCATATCCTGATGCGTTTGAAAAGAATGTACACATCCCACCGGCCGGTCACTTCGGTGATGTAGAGCTTGAAATCGGTCGTGTTTGCGTACAACTCGCATCCCCAGACTTTAAATATCTAACCGGCGAAACTTTGACTCTCGAAGGCGGATTAGGGTTGCGCCCATAATTCCCTTACAAAGGAAAGTTTGTAAACATAAAAAGAGAAGTGCCAATTGCGATTGGCACTTCTTTTTTATAATGTCTCCCAACTCCAATTCGGACCGAGATTTTCTTCTTTATAGTGTTTTCTGCAAAGGGCAACATACTTATCATTTGCGCCAAGGCAAATCTGTTCACCTGTCTTGATAATCTGACCTTTTTCATTCAGTCTCGTATTGCAGCATGCACCTTGCCCACACCAGCATACGGTCTTGATTTCTTCGATGACATCCGCCCACGCCAGCAGCCATATTGAACCTTCGAAAGGTTCACGTTGAAAATCTGTACGAAGGCCATAACAGATAACCGGTATACGAAGCTCATCTACTACTTCCACAAAAAATGCAATTTCTTCTTTTTTGCAAAACTGTGCTTCGTCCACAATGACACAGTCGTACTGACGGATTTCATCTTCAGACATTTTCACAAAGTCTTCCACAAACAAGCACTTCTTAGAAAGTCCCATACGGCTTTTAATCACGCCTTCGCCATCACGATTGTCTAGTTTTGGTTTTAGCAAAAGAGCCTTTTTCCCTCTTTCATAATAGTTATACTCAACCATAAGCGCATTGGCAGTTTTTGAACTGCCCATTGCCCCATGTCTAAAATACAATTTTGCCATATGTCTTACCTAGCTTAAGATAGCAATTGTTGCACTGGTTCCGAGACGGCTTGCGCCTGCTGCTACCATTTTTTCAGCAGTTTCTTTATCACGGATGCCACCTGATGCTTTTACTCCTAAGCCTTCTCCTACTGTCTTTCTCATAAGTGCTACGTCTTCTGCTGTTGCTCCGCCTGTAGAAAAACCTGTAGATGTCTTTACATAATCAGCACCTGCTTCTACAGAAAGCTCACATGCTTTTACTTTTTCTTCATCTGTCAAAAGACATGTTTCAATGATTACTTTTAAAAGCACATCACCGCACGCTTCTTTTACAGCCTTAATGTCGTCACGTACCACATCGTAATCGCCATCCTTTAATGCACCTACATTGATTACCATATCAATTTCTGTTGCACCATCAGCTACTGCTACTTCTGTTTCCAGCGCTTTTGCTTTTGTGCTCATCTGGCCAAGAGGAAAGCCTACTACTGTACAAGTTTTCACTTCACTTCCTTCTAATTTCTCAGCCACTAATTTTGTATAATAAGAATTCACACAAACAGATGCAAATTTATGCTCCAATGCTTCTGCACAAATTTTTTCAACCTGCGCTTTTGTTGCATCTGCCTTCAAAATTGTGTGGTCAAACATATTTGATTTCAACATTTTATTTCCTCCAAATAATTATTTCGATTTCTGGAATGGCTTTCCGTTTGCTGCCGGACCTCTTGCTGTACCTACAAAGAGTACCA
>SVFS01000071.1 GCA_015056725.1 Lachnospiraceae bacterium
AACCGATTAGAATAGATGAATTTACAAAAAAGAAAATGACATTCTTTTTTGACCCTGATGGATTACCATTAGAAATTCATGAATAATGGAGAATTCAATTTTACGAACACTTAAAAATTTCAGTTTGTAAAGGTCAGCGGAAGTTTGTTACACTTTTGTTACACTTGAAGATGATGTGCTGAAAAGCCCCTTTCTATCGTGTTTTTTTAGGTACAAATTCATTCAAGTCCCATCTTCCGCAGTAAGTGCAAAAGCGAGAAACCTTGAAAATCAAGGCTTCTCGCTTTTTATTTTCCAATTGATTTTTATTAACAAAAAAACCTTCATATACTCAAGATTCTTTGCAAATAAAAAGAGCGCGAGACGTCGCATGACGTCCGGGGGACGTCAGTTCTGCGACGACCGGAGCGGAGCGTAGAACTCGAATCTTCGAGTCCAGGATTGGACTCGAAAAAAATAAGGATGATACTTTCGTATCATCCTTGTTTTTCAGAGCGCGAGACGGGACTCGAACCCGCGACCCCGACCTTGGCAAGGTCGTGCTCCACCAACTGAGCCACTCGCGCATGTCATATATCTTGCGCCTTTTCCTTGACGCAAGATATAGTTTATCAAAGCATTCTACATTTGTCAACTTCTTTTTTAACTTTTTTTATATTTTTTACAATCCTTCTACTTTGTCTTTGTATTTCACACGATAGATGCGCAGTAACGATTCATCAATCCTGCTTTCTTCTATTGTTCCGTTCTGAACTGCTTCCAATAATCCCGTATATGCTTCTTCAAAATTCTGTGGACGTACAATCATGTCTGCTCCCGCTTTCAATGCAAGAACCGCAGCTTCTTCCGGCGTATGATAATCCGTGATTGCTGTCTCATTTAACTCACCTGTTAAGATAATGCCATCAAACCCAAGTGTTTCACGTACCGCATTAATAGCGCTCTTTGACAGACAGCATGCCGTATTATCTCCTACCAGATTTGATGCAGAAATTGTACCTACCATAACAAATTCTGCTCCTGCATCAATTGCTTTCTTATATGCAAGGAACTCTGCATTTTCCATATCGCTCAAAGTTCTTTCGTTATTTGCCATGCCTGCTGCCGGAGACTCTGTCATACTTCCCATTCCCGGGAATGTCTTTACACAACTACTTACATGTTCGGATGCTCCTGTAATAAATGCTGCCGCCATATTTCCAACAAGCTCTACATCTGTACCAAAGCTTTTGTTTTCCAGTACTGAACCACCCAAATCCACATCTGCTACCGGGGCGAGATTCAAATTAAAACCAAAATCCGCCAGATATGTACCAATTTTACTACCTGCTTCTTTTGCTTTTGTTTCATCTGCTGTTTCTCCAATTGCTTTTGCATCCGATACTTTTTCTACAGAGCTTATTTTAGAAGCAACTGTTGAATTCTTTCCACCTTCTTCACTTACTGCCAAAAAGAGAGTCTGATCAATCAGTGTTGTATTTTCAAGTAGTTCTTTTAACTGGTCCGCACCTGTTATATTGTCTGCCGTATAAATGATACCACCGACTTTTTTCTCTGCCAGTGCTTTCTTCGTTGTCTCACCCGCTTTTGTAACGCCGGATACGCCGGTCAGTTCTTCAGGTGTTACCATAAATAAGCCTGCCACTTTATCTTCAAGAGGCATTTCCGAGATTTTAGCCATTGCAATTTCATCAAGAGGACTAAGTGGTTCTTCTACCTCTTCTTCCGGCTCAGCAATCACAATTTCTTCTTCCAATATTTCAAAGCTTTCCGGTGTTTCTTCCGGCTCTTCTTTTTCTTCTGCCACCGTCTCTTCTGTAGCAGGTTTTTGCATTTTACTAAATAATTTATTTCCTGCCCAAAGAGCTCCGGCAATAATTCCCACCAATAATAAAACTACAGCCAAATATGACAAAATCTGATTTCGGATTCTTCTCTTATGACGGCACATCCGTTTATATGTTTCGTCGTCTATTTCATCATCCTCTTCTTCATCTTCGTCATAATCTTCTTCTATATCGTCATCCTCTTCGTCTTCCAGCTCCTCTTCATAAAACTCATCCAAGGATTCGGCTGCCTTACTTTTTCTCTTATCCTGTTCCATCAGGGATTTCGCACTTTTCTTTTTCATAATACCTCACATCATTTCGAGAATAATATCCTCTATTTTGTAACTCCAAAATATATATCCACTACATTTAGTAGTAGTCTTCTTTATCATACCTTATTTACCGCAAGAATGCCACAAAAACATGTAAAAAGCAAAAAAATAAGAGGATATAAATCTATTTTCGACTTACATCCTCTCTTATACTATGCTTTCCAACGGTTTACCCTCCATATATAAGTTTTTATCTTTCGTATTTTTTCCATTTCTCTTTTGTTTGTACGTATGTACCAGTAACTTAACTATTCTTTTGTACTTCGTTACCTTTTCAAATGTACTTTACTACTTGATTTTGTCTTTTGTTCCTTATTCTTTTGTACTTTTAACTTATGGTTTTGGTGGTCCGTACCTCCTTTACTTGGATTCTTATTTTGTTTTGATTTTTTAATTTTCTAGATGAACTCTTTTCTCCTTTTTATGAAATCATTTATAGTAACATCTATAATAAACTTTTACTTTTTTTCGATTTTACTTTTGGCTTTTAAGTTAGATTTCCATTGGACCGTTCTCTCTTTTCTAATATTTGTTTGAGTTTCGGCTAACTATTTCATTGGACCGTACCTGCTTTCTTAAATTTTGTTTTTGATTTTAAATTTTACGCTTCCATTGGACTGTACCTTTTTCTTTAGATTTTGTTTTGGTTTTTAAACTTATGCTTCCATTGGACTGTACCTTTTTCTTTGAGATTTTGTTTGGTTGTTTGTTATGAGTTTATTATAGCATGTCCTTTGTAATTGTCAACACATTTTTTAAATATTTTTCAAATTTTTTCACAATTTTGATTTTATTTCCAATTTTACCATTCTTTTGCATTGTTACGCATTGTGTTTTCAGCCTTTTTACATGCTGATTTTAATTATTTTATCCTGATACACTATTCATTTTGCATTTCTTTTCTCTGCATATTATAATAATCAAGACGAATATATTGAAAAACAAAAACAATAAACACTACTTCAAGGAGGGTTACATGAATAACGTACAAAAAGCTTTTAGTGCTGCCATTCCGGGCATCATTATGAATTTGAAAAAAAGAAATATGGATGCATTTTTCTATGAAGACTGTGAATCCATGGTAAAAGACATTTTATCCAAAATTCCTGCAGGAAGTTCTATTACATGGGGCGGAACAGAATCTGTAAAGGAATGCGGCTTAATGGACGCCATTAAAAACGGTTCCTACGAACTGCTTGATCGTACAACAGCAAAAACACCTGAAGAAAATCGTGTATTTTATAGCAAAGCTGTCATGGCAGATGTTTTCCTTATGAGTTCAAACGCAATTACATATGATGGCGAACTGATTAATATTGACGGCAACGGAAATCGTCTTGCATGTATGATGCAGGGTCCAAAGGAAGTCTTTATCATCGTAGGTATGAATAAATTTGTAAGTACTGTAGAAGACGGCATTCATCGTATCGAAACCATTGCTGCTCCTGCAAACGTACAGCGCCTCGAAAGAGAAACTCCTTGTCACACACTTGGAAAATGTGCTCACTGTTTCTCAGACGGAAGTGTATGCAGCCACACCGTTATCACAAGACGTTTCAGTCAGAAAAATAGAGTAAAAGTATTTATTGTAGCAGAAAACCTCGGATATTAATCCGAGGTTTTCCTCTTTATCTGTAAGTACTTCATATATGCTGCATATGCTGAAGGTAGTGGATATCTTTCTTCTATTTCTATTTTATCCGCAAAAACAAAGCCCCTATCTTTTGCTGCTTTTTCTGTTTCTGATAATTCGTCCACTTGTATGGCATAACCAACCATATGCCATTCCTTATGGGTGAATATATGCTTTGCCTCTCCGGCATTCTTAATTCTAATAGAAGAAAATCCCAGCTCCTTTAAATATTCCAACACATATTTCCGTGTCTGTTTGCCATCTATGCACGGAAATTCATACATTCCTGCCAGCAACCCCTTTTCCGGTCTTTTTACAAGTGCAATCTTTCCATCATCCTGTAAAATAAGCACCGTCTTTTCTTCTATGGAACGTGGCTTCTTTTTTTCTTTATAAGGATAATTCATTTCCGTCTTATCCTGATGTGCAAGACACATTTTATTCAATGGACAACTATCACATTTTGGTGCTCCATTGGGGACGCACACTGTAGCTCCCAGCTCCATCATCGCCTGATTGAAATCACCGTAACGGGCATTCCCCTCATGATTACAAGTTCCTTGAGCCTGATATAAATCCGCGCCGGACATGGCATGATACAGGTCCTGCTCTATCTCTGACTTTATCTTATTATCTAAGATATTACGGTCATCCTTTTGCACTCTGGAAATCACCCGTAAGACGTTTCCATCCACTGCTGCCGCATGTCGGTTAAATGCAATAGAGGAAATAGCAGCTGCCGTATAGTTTCCAATTCCCGGAAGCCCACAAAGCATGTCATAGCTTGCAGGCATTTCACCACCATATTCTTCCATGATAATTTTTGCTGTCTTCTGCAGGTTACGCACACGGTTATAATAACCCAAACCTTCCCATAGTTTTAGCAAGCGTTCTTCTTCTGCCTCTGCCAAATCTTTTATCCCGGGGAGTTCTTTCATAAAACGGTCATAATAAGGCTTTACTGCTTCTACCCGTGTCTGCTGTAACATAATTTCCGACACCCATACATGATACGGTGTAGGCGATTCTCTCCATGGCAGGATGCGATGTCCCTTGTCGTACCATTCAAGAAGAGGTTTACTAATCTGTTGCAAAGGATTCACATAAACAGGCAAGGGACTACTGATTTCCATATCTGTTTCTGTCACTTCACAATCATAAGCAAGTATGGTAACTCCGGCTTTTTTTGCTTCCCACAAAGCATCCGCAAATTCAGGATGGGTTTTCCTGTTTGGCCGGACATATGTAATATGCTTCATTTGGACCACAAAAAGCAGGAAGGCTTCATATCCATCCTTCCTGGCTTTGATTAGTTCATATATATGTTTTACCGCCCGCTCAGAAGGTGCATCGGGAAAACTTGCAATGCCGTTTTCCTCAAGCGTCACACCTTTTACTTCCATAAAAGCCTTTTTACCGGACTTTGTCTCAAAATAAAAATCAAATCTGGAATCTCCGTATGTGGTCTCCGGTTTTACAATTTCCATATCAGGAAACAACCCGCCCGACAGAAGCCACTCTTTCGCAGCAAGATTCGGTGCCTGTGAATCCATGTTAATAATCTGACCGTTTTTTATGACCTTAACCAAATCATACCCGGTGCTTCTATCAGGATTATCTGACTTCTCCAAATACACCGTTGCTCCTTCTACTAAAAGTTCACGGCACCGTCCTGTATTTTTAACGTGGACCTTTTCTTCTTTTCCTTCGATTTCCACATAAGCGATAAACCGATTTGGGCGACTCTTAAATATCCCTTTAACAATATTATGATACTTCATGTTATTTCTTTCCTGACATTTTATATGGAACTCTTGCTGACGGTACTACTTCCGATGCCGGTCCGGTATGTACTGCCTGATCATCAAAAAAGATATGTGCGCCAAACGCTTTTAACACATCCTTCTTTTGAACGCCCCCGAGAAAAAACGCCTCATCGATTCTGACATTCCATGCCCTGAGCGTACGGATTACCCTTTCATGTGCCGGTGCATTTCTGGCCGTAACAAGCGCTGTTCTGATTGGTGCAGCATCCTGATCGAATTCCTTTTGTAAATCAGATATGGTTTTCAAAAATTTTGCGAACGGTCCGGCTTCCAAAGGATTTTCCGCGTTTTTCTTCTCATTTTCAGCAAAAGCTTCTAATCCATCGCTTTGATAAATCTGCTCCGACTCATCCGAAAAAAGTACAGCATCTCCATCAAAGGCAATGCGGATCTGTGATAATTCGCAATCCTGCTCGTAAGTATGTATCCCGTCACTGCAGATAATTCCGGCTGCAATTCCCGAATCAATTGCTGTCTGCACATCATCTTCATATGCCGATAAAAACAAATCTGTCTTAAATGCACTGAGATACGGTGCAAGACTGGCTCCGCTTGCCAGTACCGCACGGGTAATATCCAGTCCGTATTCTTTAATCGTATTAAATACACGGAGGGATGTGTCCGGGCTGTTTCTTGACATAATAATTACTTCTACACGCCCTTCCTGTCCCGGCATTTTGTTAATATCAAGCAAAGCTTTTACCAGTGCAAAACCAGGTCCCGGTTTCATGATTTCATTTTCATGCTCCAGCTGATAATCACAGTAAGCCTTTACTCCCTGCCGTTCAAATATCTCATTCTCCATAGACATGTCAAACAATGCCCGTGAAGATACTCCGATTACTAATCTGTGTTCTAAATCAAATGCCATACAACGTCCTTTCCTGCTATCTAAGACGTGTACACTCGAATTTCTCCTTTGTTACGAGACAGTATTTTAACTGTTCATAACGTTCTTCAAGATTTCCTTCCGGAATTTCCACGTCTGCTGCAATCGCCATGGTATTAATCATTTCATCCGTAATGTCATCATGGAGTCTTGATAAAATCTGCAAACGGTCTGCATACGTTGTTGCATCCAAAAACTGCAAAAGCAGTGGATGAAGCTGCGTGCTTAGTTCTTCTGCATCCTGTTTCTTCTCCGGCTGTTCCGGCACTATTTCTTCCGGCTGCTCCGATACCGCTTCCTCCGGCTCTTCTTTCGGACTGATACCACTTGGCAGCGTTACCAGTTCAAATCGCATTTCCTGTGTAGCATCCGGATATTTTACTTTATCTACAGGGCTCATGAACATCGACAGTTCCCGTGCGTATACCTTAAAATCTCCATACAAAGCCTGATAAATTACCATCGCTTCCCTATTTTCGGTATTTGTAGCGATTGCTACAATCCGATAGCAATTTCCTTTAAAATGTCTATATATTTCATGTGGTTTTGGTGTCGGTCTTTCCATAGTTTTCCTCCGGCTCATGTACTTAATTTCTTTTTATAAGTATACCCCCAAAACCTATTCTTGTCATGTAAAGAATGTGTTATACCAGTTACTTCCTAAGTAAGTTATCTCCCATTACGTTCTTTCGAAAAATTCATACGCAAACTCACATCCCTGCATGGGAAAGGGTATTTGTAAAAGTTCATCTTTCAATACTCTTTGTTCTTCCTGTGATAATAATGAAATACGTTTGTGATGAATCAAAATTTCATAATTACGTGTACCATTTTCGCAATATTCTTTAGTCAGTGTCACACCGCTGTTATCAAATCCTTTCTCTAAAAGAGCAGTTCTTACATTCGCGATATATTCTTTCTCAAATTCTTTATAAGCTTCATCACTGATTCTGATTGATTCCGAAGACTGGCTTTTTACTGTAAGTACTGTGCCTAAAATCACACATGCCATTAGTGCAAACGTGATGAGCATAATGCACTTTCTCAATCTTCTTTTTCTATTCTTTAAAGCTGTGCGTTTTCTTACCGTTGCTTTTGTCATAATCTTTTCCCTCCTGCGTTCTCTTTGTTTTATTTCTATTGCCTCACTTGCTTGTCACAACATCAGTATGCACCTATATGTGTCCATTTTTTTGGACTTTAACACAAAACATTTGCCAATCACAGGAAAACTATTATATGATAGTAAACGAACGAAAGAATGAGGAGAATCACTATGACAGTAAATGAAAAAGCACTTTTATTACATAAAGAATGGAACGGAAAATTGGAAACGGTTTCCAAAACCCCTGTTAAATCACGGGAAGCACTTTCCCTTGCTTATACACCGGGTGTTGCGGAACCTTGTAAGGTTATCGCTAAAGACAAAGAAGCGGCGTATACTTACACATGGAAATCCAATACGGTTGCCGTTGTATCTGATGGTTCGGCTGTACTCGGACTCGGTAATATCGGTCCGCATGCCGCTATGCCTGTTATGGAAGGAAAAGCTGTACTTTTCAAAGAATTTGGCGGAGTAAACGCCGTTCCGATTTGTTTAGACACGCAGGATACAGAAGAAATCATTAAAGCCGTGACTTATCTTGCTCCCGGTTTTGGCGGTATTAATTTGGAAGATATTTCCGCACCAAGATGCTTCGAAATCGAAGAGCGTTTAAAAGCCACGTTAGACATTCCTGTTTTCCACGACGACCAGCATGGTACTGCTATTGTAGTTCTCGCCGGCATCATTAACGGTCTGAAGGTGGTAAAAAAGGAAGTGGCAGATTGCAAAGTTGTGGTAAACGGTGCCGGTTCTGCCGGTGTAGCCATTACAAAGCTTCTTTTAAGATACGGCTTTAAAAATGTCATCATGTGTGACAAGGTTGGTATCATCTCCAAGGAAACAGAAGGACTAAACTGGATGCAGGAAAAAATGGCTGAAGTAACCAATCCAAACAACGAGACCGGTTCTTTGGCTGACGCTATGAAGCATACCGATATTTTTGTGGGTGTATCTGCTCCAAATATTGTCAGTGCAAACATGGTAAAATCCATGAATAGCGATGCCATCTTATTTGCCATGGCAAATCCTGTTCCTGAAATCATGCCGGATGTAGCGAAAGCTGCCGGTGCAAGAGTGGTTGGTACAGGTCGTTCCGACTTCCCGAATCAGGTAAATAACGTAGTCGCTTTCCCCGGTATTTTTAAAGGGGCTTTAGAAGGACGTGCTGCTCAGATTACAGAAGAAATGAAGCTTGCCGCTGCTTTAGCCATTGCCGGACTCGTTCCGGAAGATAAGCTTCATGAAGACAATATTATGCCGGAAGCATTTGATCCGCAGGTAGCTGAGGTGGTTGCTGACGCTGTTAAGAAGTATATTTAAAAAGGACTCTTCATCTTCATGGAAAAAGAAAAACCTTATTATGCGCTTGATAAATATTTGAAAGAAACCTTTGGGACAAAGGTATATAAGCTTTCTCTGGATGCCGGTCTGTCCTGTCCGAATCGCGACGGTAAAATCGACACCAGAGGATGTATTTTCTGCAGTGCCGGCGGAAGTGGTGAATTTGCATTAAAAATCGGCACTCCTGCCACCGGTATCTTCCCGGATGCCACTACATTGATGCAGAATGCCTTTCGCGAAAAAGGGCATCCCTACATTGCATATTTTCAGGCCTTTACCAATACCTACGGTGACAAAAAATATCTTAAAGAGGTTTATACTACCGCCCTTTCTCTTGACGAGGTTGCAGGTATTTCCATTGCTACAAGAGCAGATTGTATAGATGATGAAGTGTTGACTCTATTAGACAATTTGAAAACAGAGTTTCCAACCAAATTCATCTGGGTGGAGCTGGGACTCCAAACGATCCATCCTCAAACCATACAATACATCAGACGTGGATATGACATGGACGTATTCTATCAGGGTTTTCAAGCCTTACAGACTCATAACATCCCTGTCGTCATACATGTCATTCTTGGTTTACCGGATGAGTCAACAGATGACATGATGCAGACAATTGACTATGTTAATAAATTGCATCCATTCGGAGTCAAATTACAATTATTACATGTGTTGAAAAATACAGATTTGGCAACAGATTACTTTGCCGGAAAATTCACAACATTAACAATGGAAGAATATTTAGAACTTGTTGTAGAAAGCATCTGTCGTTTAAGAAAGGATATTGTCATTCACCGTGTTACCGGTGACGGACCAAAGGATATCACAATCGCACCAACCTGGTGTTTTCGCAAGACAAAGACATTAAATGTATTTCATCATATGTTATGGGACAGAAATCTGTCACAGGGTTGCCATTATGCCAAAGAGTCCCATCTCATATAACAGCAGCACCCCTATAGTAGTTGAAATATAATAACCTATCACATACAGACATACAGAAAGGAGTTATCATGGTACAGGATCCACAGACCTTATACAAATTAATGATTCTTTACATGCTCAGCCGCGTAAATTTCCCTTTAACAAAGGCTCAAATCGGGGATTTCATTTTAGAAAAAGGCTATACCAACTTCTTAACTTTGCAACAAGTCATTGCAGAGCTTATTGATGCTGACATGATTACTTCCCAGACAATTCGCAACAGAACACATCTGAATCTGACAGAGGAAGGCGTGCAAACACTTTCTTTCTTTGAAAACCGCATCAGTGATGTAATCAAAAGCGAAATAAATATGTATTTAAAGGATAATGAATTAGAGCTGCGTAATGAAGTTTCAGTTACCGCCGATTACTATAAATCCACTACCGGCGAGTACGAAGCCCATTTGCTTGCAAAAGAAAAGGGCATCCCAATAGTAGACATCACTCTTTCTGTCCCTATCGAAGAAGCCGCTATTTCCATTTGTGATAATTGGCAGAAACGGAATCAGGAAATCTACAAATATCTGATACAACAGTTGTTCTAAAAAACCGCGACATTTGTCGCGGTTTTTATAATTCATTTTATAGCCTGCATCACGGCACAGGGTATATTATTCTCTTTCTGCCTCACGTTTGATACGTGCCATATGCTCTTTTACTTTTACTTCATATCCGTTTTCGGATTGTTTATAAAATTCAGTACCTATTAATTCATATGGAAGGTACTGCTGTTTCACATAATGATTTGGGTAATCATGGGCATATTTGTAACCGATGCCATGTCCCAGTTTCTGTGCCCCTTTATAGTGTGAATCCTGCAGATGTGTCGGTATCGGAAGATTTCCTTTTTCTCTTACCGCATCTCTTGCTGCAAAGATTGCCGTACATGCTGAATTACTCTTCGGTGCAGTTGCCACATAGTAGACTGCTTCTGACAAAATAATCTGTGCCTCCGGCATGCCCACACGTTCTACTGCCTGCGCCGCACTGACTGCAACCGTTAATGCATTCGGGTCTGCAAGTCCTACATCTTCTGCCGCACAAATCATAATACGTCTCGAAATAAAGGTAATAGATTCCCCTGATTCTAACATGCGTGCCAGATAGTAAACTGCTGCATCAGGGTCTGAGCCTCTCATACTCTTAATAAATGCAGAAATAACATCATAATGATTATCCCCGTTTTTATCATAGCGCATGCTTCTTTTCTGAATACACTCTTTTGCAACATCCAAAGTCAGATGGAT
>SVFS01000005.1 GCA_015056725.1 Lachnospiraceae bacterium
TTCCATTTATAATGATGAAGAAACCATTGCCAGAACAGGGGAGGTATTGCATGACTGAAAATAGAATAAAAGTGCGTATTAAATTCTCCAAACATGGCGTGATGCGTTTTATAGGACATCTTGATATTATGCGTTATTTTCAAAAGGTATTTAGACGTGCTGAAATAGATATCGCATATTCAGGCGGATTTTCACCTCATCAGATTATGTCCTTTGCACAACCTCTTGGTGTGGGACTTGAAAGCGATGGAGAATATATGGATGTGGAACTAAATTCCATGATTAGTTCTGAGGATGTTGTAAATCGAATGAACGAGCAGATGGCAGATGGAATGGAAGTTTTATCTGCAAAAGTATTGCCGGAAAAATGCGGAAATGCGATGGCAAGTATCGCAGCGGCAGGCTATTATGTGGACTTTCGTGATGGTTTTGTACCACCAATGGGCTGGAGAGAGGCTATCAAAGAGTTCATGGCAAAGGAACAGATAATTGTAACAAAACAAACGAAAAAACAGGAGCTGGAAATTGATTTAAAACCTGCAATTTATGATTTCAGATTGTCTTCTTATAACGAAAAAGACTGTTTATACCTTATGGTAAACGCAAGCAGCTCCGGCAATATTAAACCGGCGATGGTAATGCAGGCTATCTATACAATGTTAGAACTTCCGTTTGATGAATTTAATCTTCTTGTCACGAGAGAAGATACTTATATGAACATCGGAACGGATAAAAAGCCACAGTTCGCACCGCTTGATGCGATAGGAAGTGTTGTATAGTTTACTGATAGCAACAAAAGAAAATGACTAATTTGGTCAATTGATACGAATGTTGACTTAGTGAGTCAATATTTGGAAATATGAATTGTATATATTATGAGTAGAAAAATTAACGGCGTAACAAGACTTGATGAAGAACATGAGTTATATCAAAAAGAAATAAAGGTACATAAGCTTCTTATAACAAGAAATAATGGAAAGAGGTATCTGTTTTTAATGGACCATAACAGAATTGTAAAGGCGGCTTGTGAAACGAGTGCAGCCTTTCCGATAGGAACAGTTGTGGTTGGGAAAGTTGCAAATGTAAAATCTGAGATGGGTGGTGCATTTGTAAATATTTCTGCACAGGAAATCGGATATTTACCATTGAATCGTCATACGGATATGATATTGCTCAACAGAGTTTACGACGGAAGAATACTTGCAGGTGATGAAATCCTTGTGAAAATTCAGAAAGAGCCGATTAAAACAAAAAAAGCCTTATTGCTTCCTGTTACAGATGAAACTCTTGTTTCGATTGCAAAAACGAGAACTGTGTATTCACTGATATATAAGCCCGATGCGTTTTATTTGGAGTTTCTGAACGCATTGCCAAGAGAGCGGTTTGAACAGATTCAGGAAATCGTAACGGATCAAAAGGATATTTATATTCATTTAGTGGAACGATATTTCGAAATACCGTGTCGCTTGTATGAGGATGATAAAATAAGTTTGGATAAGGTATATGCACTTCCGTCTAAGATAAAGGAATTGCTAGCACCTAAGGCTTATATGAAGTCCGGTGCTTATCTTGTGATTGAACCGACGGAAGCGCTTGTGGTGATTGATGTAAATTCCGGTAAGTTTGAAAAAAATATTGATCCTGATGAATACGCATTCCGTGTTAATAAAGAGGCTGTAAAGGAAGTTTTCTATCAGCTAGAGGCGCGTGATTTAAGTGGTATTATTATTATCGATTTTATAAATATGAAATCCAAAGAGTATAAACATGCACTGATTGAAATGATAAAAGAAGAGACAGAGCATGCGACGGTGAAAACACATTTTTCTGAATATACAAAACTTGGACTTGTAGAAATGACACGAATGAAAAATGCAGATACTTTTGCCAAAATCATGAAGGACTGGAAGTTCTGATGATAGAACATCATAAAAATATTATATGGAATAGAAAATGAAATTAAAAAGTTTACAGAAAATTAAAGACGGTAAATATTTAAAAAATTACGAGCTGCTATACGAAAACAAAGCCGGGAAAGAAAAAAAGTATGAAATTGTTTCAAGGCATCATATTGAAAATCCGGAAGATTTAGGGAAGCGGACAAGCGGAGTTTCTATCGTAGCTACGATGAATGACAAGTTGCTTTTGCTTAGAGAATTCCGAATGGGAATCAATAAAGAAATCTATAATCTTTGTGCAGGAATGCTGGAAGATGGCGAAACAATAGAAGAGTGTATCAGCAGAGAGCTTTATGAAGAGACCGGACTTTCGGTAAAACAGATTAAACATATCTTAAAGCCGAGCTATGCTGCAGTGGCTATTTCAGATGTGAAAACGCAAATTGCTTTTGTAGAGGCAGAAGGTAATCTCTCGGATGAAGGTTTATCGGAAAATGAAAGCATTCAGGCTATGTTTTATACTAAAGAAGAAGTGCGGCATTTGCTTAATACAGAAGAATTTAGTTCCCGGGCACAGCTTGCAGCATATTTTTTTACGGAATCGCTGGTGTAATCAGGTTGAAAATAACAAATAAATTGGTTGACGTAATAAAAAGTGTGTGTTATTATAATCGAGTATGCCGCATAGTGAGGTTAAAGAGCGTAAGCCACCGTAGCTAGCGAGTAATTAATAGGAGGTGCACTTATGTACGCAATTATTGCAACAGGTGGAAAACAGTACAAAGTATCTGAAGGCGATGAAATCAGAGTAGAAAAACTCGATGCTGAAGTTGGTACAACTGTAACATTTGACCATGTAGTAGCAGTAAACGATGGTAGCTTAAAAGTAGCTGATGACGCTGCAAAAGCAACTGTAACTGGTACAGTAGTTAGCCAGGGTAAAGCTAAAAAAGTTATCGTTTACAAATATAAGAGAAAATCCGGCTACCACAAGAAAAATGGTCATAGACAAGCATACACACAGGTTAAGATTGACAAAATCAATGGTTAATTAGTGATATGACTGTTATTATTTTTCAAAAATCAAAACAAGGTGAATACAAAGGCTTTTATTGTAAAGGACACGCGGGATATAGTGAAAGCGGTTCTGATATTGTTTGTGCATCCATTTCCATGTTAGTAATTAATACGATTAATGCATTGGAAACATTATGTCATACATCGATGAATGTTGAAGATGATGAGGATGACGGTATCATCAGATGTGAATTCAAGTCACAACTTGATGAACGTGAAAGTATATTAGTAGAGACTTTAGAATTTGGTTTGAAAAATGTTGAGAAAGAATACGGAAAAAAGTATTGTAAAGTAAAATTCGAGGAGGTGTAAAACCATGATGAAATTAAACCTTCAATTTTTTGCTCATAAGAAAGGTGTAGGTTCTACAAAGAACGGTAGAGATTCCGAATCCAAGAGATTAGGCGCAAAAAGAGCTGATGGTCAGTTCGTTAAAGCTGGTAATATTTTATACAGACAGCGCGGTACAAAGATTCATCCGGGTATCAATGTTGGTATCGGTGGTGATGATACTTTATTCGCATTAGTTGATGGCGTTCTTAGATTTGAAAGAAAAGGCAGAGACAAAAAACAGGCTTCTGTATATCCGGTAGAAAAATAAGATAAGAAATACCTCTTTTGTCAGATGATTCTGATAGAAGAGGTTATTTTTTTGTTAGTATAATTTTAAAATTTGTGATTATACTACTAAATGCTACTTGGTACGAAAATACATATTTCTTTTTCTAATTTTATTACAATAAGAAAGTAGCAAGAAAGGGGAAAATGTATGAATCAAAGACCATATAAATTAAAAGTAAGTATATCACTGGATGAAGATGTCATTGAAATCGTAAAAGATCTGGCAGAAAAGGATGACAGGAATTTTAGTTCTTATATTAATATGATTTTGAGGAGACATATTAGGGAGTTAGAATCTAAAAAATCAGAGTAGTAAAATATTGTTATAGTGATAGAAGTCATTATTATTTGCATAAAATAATGATGACTTTTTTTATGTGAAAAAGCAGATGATTTTCATTTGGGATATACGTATATTAGCGTACTTGAAAATTGTTGTTAGAAATATTATAATATAGTGCTTACAATTATATTTTTTTGATTTGAAGTGAAACTATTGATAAATCAGTTTTCATAAGAAAGGATGTATATATGTTCGCAGATAGAGCTAAAATCTATGTACGAAGTGGAAAAGGTGGAGATGGCCACGTTTCTTTTAGAAGAGAAAAATATGTACCAAACGGCGGACCGGATGGTGGTGACGGCGGTAACGGCGGAAGTGTTATTTTTGAAATTGATGAAGGGTTAAATACTCTGACCGATTTTAGACATATAAGAAAATATTGTGCACAGCATGGCGAAGAAGGCGGCAAGAAAAATTGTCATGGTAAGAATGGACAGGATATTATTATTAAAGTACCTCTTGGGACTGTAATTAAAGAAGCAGAGTCCGGCAAGGTTATTACAGATATGTCCGGTGAAAACAGACGCTATGTATTGTTACGCGGAGGAAAAGGCGGCAATGGAAACCAGCATTATGCAACCAGTACGATGCAGGCACCAAAATATGCTCAGCCGGGACAACCTGCAAAAGAACTGGAGCTTATATTAGAACTTAAAGTGATTGCGGATGTTGGACTTGTTGGCTTTCCAAATGTAGGTAAATCCACATTTTTATCCCGTGTAAGTAATGCAAGACCAAAGATTGCAAATTATCATTTTACCACATTAAATCCGAATCTTGGCGTTGTGGATTTAGAAGATGGAGGCTTTGTAATAGCAGATATTCCGGGGCTTGTAGAAGGTGCCGCAGAAGGAAAAGGTCTTGGTCATCAGTTCCTTCGTCATATTGAACGTACAAAAGTGATGATTCATGTTGTGGATGCTGCTTCTACAGAAGGCCGTGATCCGATAGAAGATATTTATGCGATTGATAAAGAGCTTATGGCGTATCAGGCAGATATTGCAAAACGTCCACAGGTTATTGCGGCAAATAAAATTGACTGTATCCTGCCGGGTGAAGACCCTGTGCAGAAGATTAAGGATGAATTTGAACCAAAGGGAGTAAAGGTTTTCCCTATTTCAGCAGTTACGGGAGAAGGAATTAAAGAATTACTTTATTATGTAAAGAATGAGCTTGCTCATTTGGATGATAAGCCGATTGTATTTGAGCAGGAATATGATCCGGAAGTAGAAATGCCGACAGATGATTTACCATTTACAGTAGAATACGATGCTGAAAATGATGAGTATGTTGTGGAAGGTCCAAAGATTGAAAAAATGCTTGGCTATACAAATCTTGAATCGGAAAAAGGATTTGCATTCTTCCAGAAATTCATGAAAGAAAATGGTATTCTTAAAATGCTTGAAGATTTGGAAATCAAAGAAGGCGATACTGTCCGCATGTATGGACTGAAATTTGACTACTATAAATAGCATGGAATACAAATAACTTCATAGCTTATAAATGGAACACATAAAAGGATAGGTGGAATATGACAAGTAAACAGAGAGCATATTTAAAAGGTCTTGCAATGAATATCGAACCAATCTTTCAGATTGGCAAATCCAGTCTTACACCGGAATATACAGAAGCTATTGCAGAGGCGTTTAACAAAAAAGAATTAATTAAGATTAGTGTACTAAAAAACTGTCTGGATGATCCGAATGAAATCGCGCAGGCACTTGCAGAGAGAACACATTCTCAGGTGGTACAGGTTATCGGAAAGAAAATTGTATTATATAAAGAAAATAAAGATCATAAAAAGATTGAACTTCCCAAATAGTCACAGTATTCATAATCGCTCCAAAAGGGACAAGGTGAAAGCTTATGAAAAAAGTAGGTATATTAGGCGGTACATTTAACCCGATTCATTTAGCACATTTAATGATTGCGGAAACAGCGTTAGAAGCAGAAAAGTTGGATGAAGTATTGTTTATTCCGACAGGATGCTCTTATATGAAAGACCAGTCTGAAATTGCATCTGATAAAGACAGAGTGCGTATGACAGGACTTGCACTTGAGGATAATCCTAAATTTGCGTTATCTACAATGGAAATTGAGCGTGAAGGAAATACTTACACGTATGAGACATTGTTAGAATTAAAACAAAAGTATCCGAATCAGGAATATTATCTGATTGTAGGCGCAGATAATTTATTTACGATGGAACAGTGGAAATGCCCGGACAAGATTTTTGCGAATTGTAAAGTTTTGGCTGCGGTCAGAGGTGCAAAAAAAGTACCTGATATGGAAAAACAAATTGCGTATCTTGCGGAAAAATTCGGTGCTGAAATTTCGTTGCTTCCTATTAAACATATTGACATTTCGTCTTCTATGATAAGAGAAAAAATTGCAAATGATGAATCGGTCAGATATATTCTGCCGGAAAAAGTAAGACAATATGTTATGAAAAATAACTTATATGTCAAAGAAGAAAATGAAAAGTAACATATATGTGTATAAATTATGACAGATGAATACCGTATTGATTTGGAATCAATAAAAAAGAAATTAAATAAAGAGCTTGGTGCTAAACGGTATACGCATACATTAGGGGTAATGGATACAGCAATGCTACTTGCGTCCTGTTACGGTATATCGATTCAAAAAGCTCAATTAGCAGGACTCTTACATGATTGTGCAAAGAAAATGAAAGAGAAAGACAGCATTTCGTTATGTGAAGCATGTCACGTGGAAATCACGGATGTAGAGAAACGGAATGTATTCTTATTACATGCAAAAGCAGGTGCGGAGCTTGCCAAAAGGAAATATCATGTTAAAGATGAAGAAATCTTGTCTGCAATCCGTTGTCACACGACAGGAAAACCGGATATGACAATACTGGATAAGATTATCTTCATAGCGGATTATATTGAACCAAACCGTTCCCATTCGGACCGTCTTCCGTATTTGCGGAAACTGGCATTTCAGGATTTGGATGAAACGCTTATTCAGATATTGCAGGATACACTTTTTTATTTAGAGAAAAAGGGTAACGAAATTGATCCGATGACGAAAAAAACATATGATTATTATATAAAAGAAAGGAATTAGTATGACTTCAAAAGAAATTGCAAAAATTGCCATTGATGCTTTAGAAGATAAAAAAGCGCAGGACCTGAAAGTGATTGACATTGCAGATATCAGCAGTGTTGCTGATTATTTTATTATTGCAGGTGGTACGAACCGTAATCAGGTTCAGGCGATGTGTGATAATGTAGATGAATGCCTTGGAAGAGCAGGCGTATTTTGTAAACAGACAGAAGGATATCAGAATGCAAATTGGATTCTGATGGACTTTGGTGATGTCGTAATTCATATTTTTGATGAAGAAAACAGATCTTATTATAATTTAGAACGTATCTGGAGAGACGGGAAAGAAGTTGAAGTATCTGACATCTCATAAAAATTCACAAATCTACCAGCGTTTTTTTGTAAAAAAACATCAATATTGAGGTTGACATGTTTAACACTTTACAGTAATATAGTGAAAATGGTAACTGAGGGGTTTATCATTTTATGCATTATAATTTAGGAGGAAATAGTTTATGAAATTCAAAAAAGCATTAAGCCTTGTACTCGTATGTACAATGGCAGTTGCAACATTAACAGCATGTGGTTCCAAAGAAGAGGGTGGAAACACATTCAAAATCGGTGGTATCGGTCCTGTAACAGGTGGTGCTGCAGTGTATGGTATCGCTGTTCAGCGTGGTGCAGAGCTTGCAGTTGAAGAAATCAACGCAGCAGGCGGTGTAAACGGTGTTCAGATTGAATTCCAGTTTGAAGATGATGAACATGATGCTGAAAAAGCAGTAAATGCATATAACACATTAAAAGACTGGAATATGCAGATGTTAATGGGTACAGTTACATCTACACCATGTCAGGCAGTTGCTGAAAAGACAAAAGAAGATAATATGTATATGCTTACACCTTCAGGTTCTGCTGTACCATGTATTCAGTATGACAATGCATTCCGTGTTTGCTTCTCTGACCCTAACCAGGGTATCGCAAGTGCACAGTACATTGGCGGTAACGGCTTAGCAAAGAAGGTTGCAGTTATTTATAACAGCTCTGACGTATACTCTCAGGGTATCTATGAAAAATTCGCAGGTGAAGCAGCTAATCAGTCCTTCGAAATCGTAGCAGCTGAACAGTTTACAGCTGATAGTGCAACAGATTTCTCCGTACAGCTTAAAAAAGCTCAGGATGCTGGCGCTGACTTAGTATTCCTTCCAATTTATTATCAGGAAGCTTCCCTTATTCTTCAGCAGGCAGACGCTATGGGATTTGCACCAAAATTCTTTGGTTGTGACGGTTTAGATGGTCTTCTCGGTGTTGAAAACTTTGATACAAGCCTTGCAGAAGGCGTTATGTTATTAACACCATTCGTAGCAGGTGATGACGACTTCTCTAAAGATTTCAAAGCAAAATTTGGTGAAGATCCAATCCAGTTTGCTGCAGATGCATATGATGCAATTTATATTATGAAAGCTGCTATGGAAAAAGCAGGTGTGAAACCGGATATGTCTATATCTGATATGTGTGAAGCTATGAAAAAAGCTATGACAGAAATCACAGTAGACGGTACAACAGGTACTGGTATGACATGGTCTGCAGATGGCGAACCGTCTAAAGAACCAAAAGCTATGGTTATTGAAAACGGCCAGTATGTAGCAATGTAATTAATACATGTAAGTAATTGCGAGGGTTGCTTTCCCGTGAAGCAACCCTCATTTTGCAATACATAAATGAAAGAAAAAGGGTGAAATTTATGACTAGTTTTTTGTCGTATTTAATTAACGGAATCAGTTTAGGTAGCGTATATGCAATTATCGCACTTGGCTATACGATGGTATACGGTATTGCCAAAATGCTTAATTTTGCACATGGTGATGTCATTATGGTAGGTGCATATATTACCTTTTTAGCAATGACAGCTGCAGGAATGCCTCCTGTACTGGCTGTGATTTTATCAATGATTTTATGCACTGTTTTAGGTATTACAATTGAGCGTATTGCATATAAACCACTTAGAAATTCTGCATCGAATCTTGCTGTATTAATTACGGCAATTGGTGTCAGCTATTTCTTACAGAACGTGGCATTATTAATTTTTGGTGCAAATACAAAATCATTCTCAAGTGTTGTAGTGTACGAAGGATTTCAGCTTGCAGATGGGGAAATCAATGTATCAGGAGTTACACTTGTGACAATTCTTGCATGCATCATTATTATGTCTGTGCTTACTTGGTTTGTTAATAAGACAAAAGCAGGTCAGGCTATGCGTGCCGTATCTGAGGATAAAGGTGCAGCACAGCTTATGGGTATCAATGTAAACGGAACAATAGCATTAACTTTCGCCATTGGTTCCGGGCTTGCAGCAGTAGCAGGTGTATTGTTATGTAGTGCTTATCCAAGCTTAAATCCATATACAGGCTCTATGCCGGGTATTAAAGCCTTTGTAGCGGCAGTATTTGGTGGAATCGGCTCTATTCCGGGAGCTATGATTGGTGGAATCTTACTCGGTGTTATTGAGATTCTTTCAAAGGCATACATATCTTCACAGTTAAGTGATGCAATTGTTTTTGCGGTTCTTATTATTGTTCTTCTTGTGAAACCAACCGGTATTTTAGGTAAGAAGATTCAGGAAAAAGTGTGAGGTATGAAGTATGAAAAAATTATTTTTGAATAAAAATACAAAAGATACAACGATAACGCTCACAGGTGTAATTTTCGTATGTCTTATTGTCCAGTTATGGATGAGCTTTGGAAGTATGTCTTCTTTATTAAAAGGACTTATGGTTCCTCTTTGTGTATATACCATTATGGCTGTTTCTTTAAATCTTACGGTTGGTATTTTGGGTGAATTAAGCTTAGGGCATGCGGGATTTATGTGTGTAGGTGCATTTACAGGTGCTTTTTTCTCAAAATGTACAGATGGTGTATTGCCTGATGGAATCCGATTTTTATGTGCGATTCTTATCGGTGCGGTATTTGCAACATTATTCGGCTTTATAATCGGTATTCCTGTACTTCGCTTAAAGGGTGACTACTTAGCCATAGTAACGCTTGCTTTTTGTGAGATTATTAAAAATATAGTAAATGCATTATATATTGGACGTGATGAAAATGGTTTCCATTTCACGATGAAAGACTCTTTATCACTTGGATTAAGTGAACAGGGTGAAGTGATTATAAATGGTGCACAGGGTATTTCAGGAACACCGAATGACTCTAGTTTTGTAATTGGAGCAGTATTACTTGTGATTACATTATTTATCATTCTGAATCTTGTAAATTCCAGATCGGGAAGAGCAATTATGGCAATCCGTGATAACAGTATTGCTGCGGAATCTGTAGGATTAAATCTGACAAAATATAAATTGATGGCATTTAGTATTTCAGCAGGTCTTGCCGGTGTGGCAGGGGTATTGTATGCCCACAATTTATCTACGTTAACAGCACTTCCAAAGAACTTTGGATATAACATGTCTATCAATATTTTGGTATTTGTTGTTCTTGGTGGCATCGGTAACATCAGAGGTTCCATTATTGCGACCATTATTTTGACACTGCTTCCTGAGCTTCTCAGAGGCTTAAACGACTATCGTATGCTGATGTATGCAGTGGTACTCATTGCAGTTATGTTGTTTAACTACAGTGAAAAGGCAAAAGATTTTAAAGAAAAACTTGGATTTATGACAAGAAAGAAATTTCATGCAAAGGAGGATAAATAAATGGCATTATTAAATGTAGAACACTTAAGTATCTCCTTTGGTGGATTACGTGCGGTAGATAATTTTAGTATTTCCATAGAAAAAGGACAGCTCTATGGGCTTATAGGACCAAACGGTGCTGGAAAAACAACAGTATTTAACCTGTTAACAGGTGTATATAAACCAAATGAAGGTCATATTGTATTAGACGGACAGAATATTACAGGACAAAAAACAATTGATATCAATAAAGCGGGAATTGCAAGAACCTTCCAGAATATCAGATTGTTTAAAGACTTGTCTGTGCTTGATAATGTAAAAGTTGGTTTACATAATCTGTATACTTATTCTACATTTACAGGTATTTTCCGTTTGCCAAAATATCGTAAAGTAGAAAAAGAAATGAATGAAAAGGCAATGGAGCTTCTCAAAGTATTTGATTTAGATGGGGAAGCTGAGCTTCTTGCTGCAAATTTACCATATGGTAAACAGCGTAAGCTTGAAATTGCAAGAGCACTTGCAACGAATCCGAAGCTGTTATTACTTGACGAACCGGCTGCGGGAATGAATCCGAATGAAACAAAAGAATTAATGGATACAATTCGTTTTGTAAGAGACCATTTTGATATGACAATCCTTCTGATTGAGCATGATATGAAGCTTGTATCAGGAATCTGTGAAGAACTGACAGTGCTGAACTTTGGTAAAGTATTATGCCAGGGTAAGACATCGGAGGTTCTGAATAATCCTGAAGTAATTACAGCATATCTTGGCGAGTAGGAGGTGGCGTATTATGGCAATGTTAGAAGTAAAAGATTTAGAAGTATATTATGGCATGATACAGGCCATTAAAGGAATTGATTTTCATGTAAATGAAGGTGAAGTAGTTGCTTTGATTGGTGCAAATGGTGCAGGTAAAACGACGATTCTTCATACAGTTTCAGGCTTATTACAGGCAAATGCGGGAAGCATTACCTTTGAAGGACAGGATATCACAAAAGTTCCGGGACATAAGATTGTTTCTATGGGTATGGCACATGTACCGGAAGGAAGACGTGTATTCTCCCAGCTTACAGTTCTTCAGAACTTGAAAATGGGTGCTTATACAAGAAGCGATAAGAACGAAATCGAAGAAACATTAAAGATGGTATACTCCAGATTTCCAAGACTGGAGGAACGTAAAAATCAGATTGCAGGCACATTATCCGGTGGGGAACAGCAGATGCTGGCAATGGGTCGTGCGCTTATGAGTCATCCAAAGATTATATTGATGGATGAACCATCCATGGGACTTTCACCAATCTTTGTAAATGAAATTTTTGATATTATTAAAAGCGTAAGCGAATCCGGCACAACGGTATTATTAGTTGAGCAGAATGCGAAAAAAGCACTTTCCATTGCGGATAGAGCATATGTACTGGAAACAGGTAACATCGCTTTAGAAGGCAATGCAAAAGACCTTTTAAATAATGATTCGATTAAAAAAGCTTATCTCGGTGAATAGCCGGAGCATAATTGTGAAAGAAGGTGTTTCGTTATGAAAAATATTGTGATTACAATAGCAAGACAGTATGGTAGTGGTGGTCGTACAATCGGTGAAATGTTAGCAAAAGAATTAGGAATTGGTTATTATGACCGAGAGCTTTTAAAGCTTGCATCCGATGACAGCGGAATCAATGAAGCATTGTTTGCACAAGCAGATGAAGTGGTAAAGAAAAACCGTTTGTTTAGCATCGCAAAAAGTGTATATCAGGGCGAATTAATTCCACCTGATAGTGATGATTTCACAAGTAATGCTAACTTATTTAATTATCAGGCAAAAATTATCAAACAGCTTGCAGAAACAGAATCCTGTGTGATTATCGGCAGATGTGCAGACTTTGTATTAAAAGACTATGAAAATGTATTAAGTGTATTTATTCATGCTCCAGAACCGTTCTTAATTGAACAGGTAATGAAAAAGCATAATTTCAATGAAAAAGATGCTTTGAAATACATACTGAAAACAGATAAGTTCCGTGCAGAGTATTATGAGCATTTTACAGGCAGAGAATGGACGGATGCGAGAAATTATGATTTATGTCTTAACAGCTCTAAATTAGGCTTTGAAAAGTGTGTAGAGGAGATTAAAGCACATATGCAGGTACGATTTGGTGCGGATGTGTTGGACGAATTAAACAAATAATTTGCCAGAGAAATTGTTTGCTACAGAAACAATTTATTAAAGAAATAATTTCATAAAGAAAAGTTTTTGATTTAAAAGGGTGTATTCGTTGATGGAATACACCCTTTTTGTATTTAGAAAATACGGAATACGCCGAATACTTTACCGAGAATCTGGCAGTCATTAACAATGATAGGCTCCATAGAATCATTTTCCGGCTGAAGACGGATATGGTCTTTTTCTTTATAAAATGTCTTAACAGTAGCAGAATCATCTACAAGTGCTACAACAATATCTCCGTTTCGGGCAGTATTACAACACTGGACAAAAATCTGATCTCCATTGTAGATTCCCACATTTATCATGGAATCTCCTTTTACTTTTAAAATAAAAGATTCTCCCGTAGGAACAAATTCTGCAGGAACAGGGAAGTAGTTATCAATATTCTGCTGAGCTAAAATCGGCTGACCGGCAGCCACCTGACCAACTACAGGAAGACTTACCATTTCAGTACGTACCATCTGAAAACTGTCATCACAAATTTCAATCGCACGAGGTTTTGTAGGGTCTCGTCTGATATATCCGTTCTTTTCCAAAGTTTCCAAATGAGAATGGACAGAAGATGTGGATTTCAGATTAACAGCTTCACAAATTTCACGAACTGCAGGCGGATATCCACGCTTCAAAATCTCTTCTTTGATATACTCTAAAATTTCTTTCTGTTTCGCGGTAATGTTTCCGTTTGCCATAAAAGACCTCCTTAAATATAGATAACCAGACGTATTTCAGCATAAATATGTATATTTTGCGATAATATATTTTTCAGATATTAAAAACCGACAAAATATCGTGTGTATTTATGAAATTATAATATCATAAAAAAAAGAAAAAAGCAAACATATATTCGCGAAAATATGTTCGATTTTTGTGTTGACAAACATTTGTTCGCATGGTAGTATACATATAGAAACAAACAAATGTTCGCGAAAACACGTTCGGTCAAAGAGGAGATACAATATGGTACACAGTAATATCGATTGGGAAAAAAGAATCAGACAAAATAAGATTAGAAGAAAAAGAGAACAGCGAAGACATCTCTTTCAGCTTATTTTTGCAGTATGTTTTATATGTGTTGCTGTTATGACTGTATCCGTAATTCATTCTAATGCAAGTGAAGCCGATCAACAGGTTTCTATTAAATATTATAAGAACATTCTGATTACATCCGGTGATACATTAGCATCTATTGCAGATATCTATGCAGATGATGAACATTATCCTAATAAAGATAAATACATCAGAGAAGTAATGCAGATGAATCATATCGAAGATGAAGACCAGATTTATGCCGGTACAAAGATTTTTGTTCCATATTATTCGGATGAGTATAAATAAATCAATCAATCAACATAAAAGAGAGTATATGTAACACAATGCTTGGTGTTATATATACTCTCTTTTGATTATATAGAGATAAATGTTTTGCTAAGATTCTTGTTTTTGGGCAATAAAGCTTGTGCTTTTTTCTATTTACTCCAAAATCTAAGCTTTTGCTATATTATAAATCAATCTTCATTCTCCCTTAATTTCACAACATTAACAGCGCGTCGTCTTGTTTCATCATCTACGGCAGCATAATGCTTCCGAGTGGTATTTACATCTCTATGTCCAAGTACATTTGCAACTAAATAGATATCGCCGGTTTCTTTGTATAGAGAAGTTCCGTAAGTGCTTCGCAATTTATGTGGTGTGATTTTCTTAAGAGTAGTCACATTGCTTGCATATTTTTTGACCAGGTTTTCCACACTTCGTACACCGATTCTCTTGTTTTGCATAGAGATAAAAAACGCATCTTCGTGTCCTGATAAAGGAATCATATTTTCACGCTGCTCCATATAATCACGGAGAGCAGATTCAACTTCATATCCAAAGTATACAGTGGTGTTATATCCGCCTTTTCGGTGGACTATTAAAGCGCCATTGTCTAAATCTACATCATTGATATTTAAGCCAACACATTCAGATACACGAATTCCTGTTCCCAAAAGAAGAGTGAGAATCGCAATATCGCGTACTTTATTGATTTTGTGATATTTAAGCTGAGATTTAGTAAGCTTCGTTCCGGCTTCAACCTGATCTAAAAGAATAGCAACTTCATTTGGCTCTAAGCGAATAATTTCTTTATCATGCTGCTTGGGGAGCGATACAAGGCTTGCCGGATTTTTTTCGATTTTCTCGTTTTTATAATAATAATTGTAAAAGCTGCGAAGGCTTGCAATTTTTCTGGCTTTTCCACGTTCTTTGTTCACGATGGTTTTACCGTCTTTTTCGTACAAGGACATATAATCCAAATATTCCATGATGTCATCCTTCGTAATTTGATCCAATAATTGAATCGGATAATCTTTGATGGGAATATTGCCGCAAATAGGATTATTATCCTGGATAAACTGGAAAAACACACGCAGGTCATAGGCATACGCAAGTCTGGTGCGTGTAGATGTATATTCGGCAATATCATGAAAATATTGCTTACAAAAAGCAGGTAATTCGCTTAATACAGCACGCATTTTTTCGATATTCTGTTTGTCTTGCTCTTCGTGATATTTCTGTTCCAAACTGTATCTTCTTTCTGATTTTTTCTTTCTTTATTGATTTTAATACTTTAAAATCCGGTTTTAAAACTTATCAGGTAATTGCCAGTACGGCAATTCTTTTATAGCATGCATCAGTCGTGTCTTTACACCGGGATTATCCAGATTTATTTGGCGGAGCAATTCATTTGCATATTCCCGTTTGGTCTGCTTATTGGCAGGACACGGACTTTTCATGACGGGAATATTATATTTGTTAGTAAATCCGATGATTTCTGACTCATTTAAATATATAAATGGGCGGATAAGCGTCAAATCCGTCTTGTCCCAGTGGGTTTTCGGTTCAAAGGTGGAAAATCGTCCTTCATAAATCAGGGATAACAGCATTGTTGTAATGACATCATCCATGTGATGTCCATAGGCAATTTTATTACAGCCTAATCGGATTGCTTCATCATTTAATGCGCCTTTACGTAATTTTGAGCACAAAGCACACGGATTGGTTTCTTTGCGTTCTTTAAAGACAATTTTACCGATTTGTGTATGAACAATATGGTATGGAATTTGTAATTCGTCACACAAAGCGCCTATTTGGCTCAAATTAGCGTTTTCAAAGCCAAGGTCAACTGTTATAGCACAAATGTCAAATTGTGCGGAATAGAAGCTTTTAAGCCCGTTTAGAGCATATAGCAATGCCAGAGAGTCTTTTCCGCCGGATACACCGATTGCAATTTTATCTCCAGACTGTATCATATGATAATCATCCACAGCCTGTCTTGTTTTGCTGTATAATTGTTGTAATTTCATTTTGTTACCTGGATTTGATTATTCGTTTCAATAGTTTGTTTATTTCAGTATAGTTTATAATTTCTGTGGTTCATATTTTAAAAGAACTGTCATTTGTATTATGAAACAGAAAGAGTGGTTGTCTTTTTTCTTTCTATGAGTAAAATAATATGTACAGAACTTTACGTGAATTATTATAACATAAAATGAAAAATGATACGATAAGAAGATGTGTGATGTTGTAAGTACTAATAAAATGAATTTTTCATAACAAGAACTTCAGGAATATTGAAAATATCAAAAGCATCAAGACATTGTTAAATATATATCAATGATAGGAGAGTAAGGGTATGAGACTGGTAATACAGGTTGCAAAAGATGCAAAAGTAACCGTTGAAAATAAGATTATTGGACAAATTCCATATGGTTTTGTAGTACTAATCGGTGTGGAGAATGCAGATACAAAGGAAATCGCGGATAAAATGCTGAAAAAGATGCTTGGACTTAGGATTTTTCCGGATGAAAACGGAAAGACAAATTTGAACCTTGAGCAAGTAAACGGAGAATTATTGTTGATTTCACAGTTTACATTATATGCAGATTGTCGCAAAGGAAACAGACCTTCTTTTACGAATGCTGGTTCACCTGATTATGCAAAAGAAATGTACGAATATATGATTGATAAATGCAAAGAAACAAATATCAATGTACAGACCGGTGAATTTGGTGCGCATATGGAAGTGTCTTTTACAAATGATGGACCTTTTACCATTATATTAGATTCAAGAGATATGTAATAACATAAGGTATATAAAAAACGCTCTAAGGAACGAAAAAAAGCATTCCAAGAGCGTTTTTATTGTTTTCAATGCATCAACTATTCGTTAAACCTTTGTTTTGCGAATAGTTGTATCTCTATCTATACATGAATATCTACTACTATTTTTTGTTTTCAAAGTCTTCTACATATTGAATAATCAGATTAACTGTGCCTTCGATTCCAAGTTTTCCGGAATTTATAGATAAATCGTATGTATCAGAGCGTCCCCATTTTTTAGAAGAATAATAATTGTAATAGCTCTGACGTTGTTTATCTTTTTTGTTGATCATATCTTTTGCAGCTTTTTCTTTTAAATTGTATTTTTCCATGATACGTTTTACTTTAGCTTTTTCATCACCATGAATAAATACATGTACACAATTTTCATAATCGGATAACGCATAATCAGCACATCTTCCTACAATTACACATGGTCCTTCTGCTGCTATCTTTTTGATCGTATCAAACTGTGCAAGGAATACCTTATGACTAATGGGCATATCAACAAAAGAAGAAGAATTATATCCAAAAGAATAGGTATCCATAACCAGATTATATAAAAAAGAATTTGTTGGTCTTTCATCATGTGATGCAAGCATTTCTTCACAGAAACCACTCTCTTTTGCTGCTCTGCTGAGTAATTCTTTATCATAAAACGGAATGCCAAGTCTTTGAGCAACCTTTTCACCGATTTCACGTCCGGCAGAACCAAACTGTCTTCCTATTGTAATAATTGTATTCATATGAGTAACCTCCCGCTTTACGTGTCGTTTGTTCCGATTTATGCAATAAATCGAGAACTTGAACCGGATCAGCATTTTGTTTTACAAAATACTAACATTTATTATAACACTTCTCTTCTGTTTTTTAAATGATTTAGAGAAAAAAAGAGACCAGATTGAGTTCTGGTCTCCGTTTTTCTTATCTTTTTATGTCCTGTAAATTTATGTATGTTTTATGCTTCTTTTTTGCCAGTTAAAACCTGAACACCGTCAATAAGAAGAATTACAGCTAATACTACTAATGGGATGATGATGCAATCCTGAAGGATACATGTGAATAAATCAGCACCAGTAGCACCATTTACGATAGCCATAATATTGTTTTTGAATGTAAATGCCATAGAAACGATTGTAGCTACAGACATGAAAGCGATTGGGAAGTATAACATTTTGCCGTTTCTTCCGATTTTCTTTAAGTATGTAGCAACTGCAAGTAATGCAGGAACTGCAACTAACTGGTTAGCAGCACCGAATAATGGCCATACTTTTGTATATCCAGCTAAGCAAAGTACGAAACCGCATACAGCTGTGATAATTGTAGCAACGTACATGTTGGAAAGAACGTTCTTTTCGCCTTTTTTGTTTGTAGCGAATAATTCCTGGAACATGAAACGTCCAAGTCTTGTACCTGTATCAAGAGATGTTAAACAGAAACAAGAAACTGCAAGTGCGATAACTGTCTTTGTAGCATTTACTGCACCAGCAGAGAAGCCCATAACTTCAAAGAATTTAGCAATAGCTGTACTGAAGATAACTGTTGGAGAAATAGCTTCTAAGCCGAGCATTTCCTGAACAGCTGCCTGTGTACCATTGTTAGAAAGTGTAGCGATAGCAATTAAAGAAATAACTGCAAGTACACATTCGATTAACATGGAGCCGTAACCAACTAATAATGCATCTTTTTCATTGTCAAGCTGTTTAGATGTTGTACCGGAACCGATTAAAGAGTGGAAACCGGAAATAGCACCACAAGCGATTGTGATGAAAAGTGTTGGGAATAAGTACTGTCCACCAGATACAAAACCATTAAATGCAGGTGTTGCAAATGTTGTGGAAGCTGGGTTAACAATTGTTGCACCAACAATACCGATTACTGCAGCTGCCATCATGAAGTAAAGTAAGAAAGAGCTTAAGTAATCTCTAGGCTGTAACAGAATCCATACAGGAGTTACAGATGCAACCATGATATAAACGAATACGAATGCAATCCAGAAGTTCTTGGAAAGATCTAATGGACATGCTAAACCGATAGCTACACATGCTGCTAATAAAAGAACACCGATAACAGATGCTACGATCATTGGAGCATTCTTTCTGTATACACAGAAACCAAATGCGATAGCAAGTGGAATGAATAATAAGGATGCTGTTGCAACAGAACCGTTAGATGCACTACCACCATAGCTAGCACCGATAAAGGATTTAGCAACGATATCAGCAAATGCTGCGATAACTAATAAAAGTACTAACCAAGCAAATACTGTGAATAATACTTTTGATTTGTGGCCGATGTTTTCTTCAATAACTTCACCGAGAGACATACCTTTGTGTCTGATAGAAACAAAGATAGCACCGAAGTCCTGAACTGCACCGAAGAAGATACCACCGATTACAATCCATAAGAAACAAGGAACCCATCCAAAGAATGCTGCCTGAATTGGTCCGTTAATTGGGCCAGCGCCAGCGATAGATGAAAAATGATGTCCCATAAGGACAGGTGTTGCTGCAGGACAATAGTCTACACCATCTTCAAGTTCATGAGCTGGTGTTTTTCTGCTTGGGTCAATTCCCCATGTTTTTGCTAAGTAACGACCGTAGGTAAGATAAGCAACTACGAAAATTACGATAGCAAGTACAACTAATAATAATGCGCTCACACTAATTCCCTCCTATTTTTTATTTTCTTTAGTGTAATAGAGCCTTATATAAAATAGTATTACTACTATATATAAGCAATTTATGCTTGTTTGAAGCATTCTATGCCTTGCTTGGCAAGGACTTCTTCAAAACCGATTTTATTTTCTTTTACATCAGAAAAAACCTGTTTGAATAATTTCTTGTTTTGACGATTAACAAAGTTTGTATAAACCTTCTCATCTTCCATTGTTGCAACTGCAATATGAGCCTGTGAAAAACCTCTCATATTAAATTTGTAGCCTTTTTCGTATTTAAATCTGCGAATACGTTTTTTGACTTCAGAAGAAAGCGGTTTATTTGCAATAACGTTAATTGTCATATACGAATACATATGGTTTTCGTCCGGTAACTGCTCTCCTTTTCTTACAAGAACAGGCTCCATATAGTTTTTAATCACATCCATATATTCATCAAGTAATTCCGGTGTTAATTCATCCGGAGTAACAAATAATATGTGTTCAAAACTGTTGGAAGACCACATATTCACTTCTTTTACAAGAACATATTTCTCAACATGTGAATAAAAGTAACCATAAGCCGGATATTCTTTTTGGTTGATTGTATATGGTTTATATATGTCAAATGTGTTGGAATAACACAATAACAGTCTGTCTAAATATGTAGACGTGTTCATTCTTTTCTCCAAGCTGAAATTTAAAATAACAATGGAGTATTCTACAAATATCCCCATTGTTATCAATCTATCATATTCTTGTGGAAAAGACAATATTTTAGTAAAAAATCAATAAACAAAATATAAACAAAAGACTATTTCATGATTTCGAGTAAATGCTTAAAATAATCAGGCAGTTCCGTATCAAACTCCATATATTCCTGTGTGGTTGGATGGATAAATCCAATTGTTTTTGCATGTAAAGTCTGTCCCTCGCATTTGTATGGCGATTTCTGGGAAAAGGCATAAACATCATCTCCTAAAATAGGATGGCCGATAGATGCCATGTGGACACGTATCTGGTGAGTTCTGCCGGTTTCCAGCTGACAGGAAATATAGGTGTAGTTTTCAAAATTTTGCAGAACTGTGTAATGTGTAACCGCTTCTTTTCCGTTTGTTACGACTGCCATTTTAAGCCGGTCTTTCGGATCTCGGCCGATTGGTTTATTAATGGTACCGTCTTCGTATAGCTTACCATGAACGATTGCATGATAAACTCTTTTGATGGAATGAGCCTTTAACTGCCCAGCAATATCCTGGTGGGACTTATCATTTTTGCAGATAATAAGTGAGCCGGATGTGTTTTTATCAATTCGATGAACAATACCGGGGCGGAGAACACCATTTATTCCTGACAAATCCTTACAATGATACATAAGAGCATTTACTAGTGTGCCGCTATAATGTCCGTTTGCCGGATGTACAACCATGTTTTTTGGTTTGTTTACAAGGATAAGATCGCTATCCTCATATATGATATTAAGCGGAATATTTTCAGCTTCTATGTTTGGCTCCACATTGTCCGGTAATTCAAAATAAATCTGATCTTCTGCTTTTAAAACAAAACTTGGCTTTACAATTTTATCATTTACGGAAACCTTTCCGTCTTTTATCATTTTTTGAATATACGAACGACTGACAAAATCTATATTATCCGTAAGGAATTTATCGATTCTGTCACCTTCATTTACTTCTGTTATTTCAAATCTAAATAATTCCATAGAAAGTCCATAAAGCATGTTTTATAGTAAAACATGCTTTTCTTACAAATTTTTATTTGGTTTCAGAGTCTTTTGTGTAATTTGGTTTACGTGTATATTTTTTCTTTACGCTTAAGAAATCAAAATCTTCTTCTTTGTAAACAAACATAACAACAATGAAAAGTCCGATTGTAGCAAGGGACACGTAAATATCCGCCACATTAAATATCGGGAAATCAATTAATACAAAATAAATAAAGTCTACAACATAGTCCTGAACAAAACGGTCAATCATGTTACCTACTGCACCACCGGCAATCATAACAAGAAGGATATGAAGAATCGTGTATTTTTTATCAAATGGGGTTTTGGCAAGTACAAAAGCAATCGCGAATAAAAGAATGATTGCAATAAAAATAAAAAAGATTTTTTGGTTCTGTAACATGCCAAAGGCAGCTCCTTTATTTTCTAAATAATGAAGCTCCAGTACGTTTTCGATAATAGGAATAGCAGGTTTGTTTTTTAGAAAGAGAACTGCCATATATTTTGTAAGCTGGTCAAGCCCTACATAAAAAATAAGTAAAATAAAATCTACAACTAATAAAACAGCTTTATTCTTCATCAATTAATTCCTCAACAGCTTTCATAATTTCTTTATCGGTTACAGATGTATCAATAAATGCTTTTCCGAGCTTCTTTAATAAAATGAATTTAAGACCGGATGCACTGTTCTTCTTGTCCGATTTTGTGTTTTCTAAAACATCTTTTGCGGTAAAAGTAACATTTCTAAGTGCAATAGGAAGACCGAAAGGTACAAACATATCACGTATTTCAAGATATTCATCTTGCTTTATGTGTTCGTGCATATAAGATATATTTGCAGCGGCAATACAGCCAAGTGCAACACATTCACCGTGTAATAGTGTGAAATTACTTGCTTTTTCTATGCCGTGTCCGATGGTATGACCAAAGTTTAATAAGGCACGGTCTCCTTTTTCGGTAGGATCTTTTTCTACAACAGCACGTTTAATCTGGCAGCTACGGTATACCATTTCCAGTAGTATGTCCATATCTCTTTCCATGATTTCATACATGTTTTCTAAAAGCCATTCATAGAGTTTTTCGTCTTTAATTAGTCCATGCTTCATGACTTCTGCAAAACCGGAAGAAAATTGGCGTTCATCCAGCTTAGAAAGGGTGCTTATATTGGTATAAACCAATTTCGGCATGTGAAATGCACCAACCATATTTTTATATTGTTCGAAATCAACTCCGGTTTTACCACCGATAGAACTGTCTACCTGCGCAAGTAATGTGGTTGGAATTTGAATGAAATCAATTCCGCGTAAATAGGTTGCGGCAGTATAACCGGTCATGTCTCCTACTACTCCGCCGCCAAGAGCAATCAGCATATCGCTTCTGGAGTATTTTTCCTGAATTAAAAAACGATAGATGTTCGTAATCTGATCTAAGGTTTTATGCTCTTCACCAGCAGGAATGACATATTTATTAGCGTCTTTGCATAAGGGTTTGATAAGCTTTAATACTTCATCAGAAAATAAAGTATTAACATTGGAATCGGTAATGATACATACCTTTTTGTTTTCAAGCTCAAATGCTGACAATTCTGTAGTGAGTTCTTCAAAGGATTTTGAAAAAACAATGTCATAACATGGTTTTTTATTATAATTTACAGTAATTCTTTCATAAGATATTAATTGTTCGTCCATATAAAATTCTCCCTAAAAAAACATCCTGTATAATAACAGGATGTTTTTGTTTATATCAAGTTCTTATACATTGTTAATAGGAACATCAAAGGAGGATGTACCTGTTAAGATTTCCTGGAAATCACCTGAGATATCAACACTTGCAGGTGTAATAATAAATATATAATGAGAAATTTTCTGGAGATTACCACTTATTGCAAAACAGGATCCGGATGTAAAGTCGATAATACGCTGTGCAATATCAACATCTAAGCCCTCTAAATTCAGCACGACAGTACGTCCTGCTAAAAGAGTTTCTGTAATTTCTCGTGCATCTTCTACAGAGGTTGGTTTAATTACACATACTTCCATTCCGCTATCTCCAATCTTCTTTGATTGTCTCATAGGAGTTACCTTTGGCAATGTTTTTTTAATTGGTTTATCTTCCGGTGTTTCTTCTATATCTTTTTCTTTTACAGATGTTTTGGATTTTTTGGGTTCTATGATTTCATCATCATCATCGTCATAATATTCATCATAATACTCATCATCTTCTTCATCATTTAATTTCATGTAGTTAAGAAACTTATCTAAAGCACCCATATCGAACTCCTTGTTTATAATTTGGAATAATCACGTTCTCCGAAAATGCCTGTCCCTACTCTGACATAGGTAGAACCTGCTTTGACAGCTTCTTCATAGTCGCCTGTCATCCCCATAGAAAGAACATTCATACAAACATTATCAATGTTTTTTTCGGCAATGTCAACCGATAATTGTTTTAATTTATTAAAGTAAATTGTATTATCGGAAGCATTTTCTGTATATGGAGCAATTGTCATTAAACCTTTAATGTGAATGTTTGGAAAAACTGCGATTTGACGTATCAAATCCTCTGTTTCTTCATAGGTAACACCATATTTAGTATCTTCCATCGCAACATTAACTTCAATTAAGATATCCACAGAAACCTGCTTCTTTTCTGCTTCTTTTTGTATTTCTTCAGCAAGGCGCAGGGAATCTACGCTATGGATAAGATAGGCTTTATCAACAACGTATTTCACTTTGTTACGCTGAAGATGACCGATTAAATGCCAGCGGATATCTTTTGGGAGCTTTTCATACTTATCACATAGTTCCTGAACTTTGTTCTCTCCAAAGTCGCGAATGCCGTAAGAATATGCTTCTTCCAGCATAGAGACAGGTTTTGTTTTGCTGACTGCAATGAGTTTCGCTTCGTCAGGCTTTCGTCCGCTTGCTTTTAATGCATTTGCTATATTGTTTTCAACTGAGATAATATTTTCTTTAATCATGTTGTTACCTGCAGATTATAAATAATTATTTTATTCGTATACAAACTGGTCATCTACAACAGATGATGCATCTAAAGCAATATGGTCATATGCATTTAAACCATACATGGTATTTGATTCTACAATAGAATACTCATCATTGTGATATAAAATCCGGATTTGTTTAAAATCTGCATATCCTTTATTAATATTATACACACCGACAAGAGATGCCTGTTTGCTGACAGTCATAGTTTCCGCACTATCTTCCATATGTAGTACATCTCCTATTTGGAGAACGGATTCATCAAGATAATAAATATCGTCTTCCACATTATAGATTGTTGTTTCAATAAATTCCGTAGTAATATCTCCGTCTTCCGTATAGGTTTCGCGAAGTACGCCATCTTTTCCGTTGATATTACTTTGGTGAAGATATTTCTTTTCAACAAGGAAGAAATTTTTTTCTGCAATTGCGGAATTAGGTATTTTTAGTCCGGTGTCTTCTTCCAGAACAAGCTCAACATCCAAGAAACGTTCTGTAATATAGCTGATCATGGAAGTTGTAAAGGACAGACCTACAAATTGGCTTTTCCCATCCTCCGTAAGTCCGTATACGGTAACTTTACCCCAGAGTACAAACTGATCTTTTAGGAATTTGGTTTGTACATATTCGGCATCCACAAGCTCCTGGACACGTTCGACTGGAACCTGAATAACTAATTCCCAATCTTCATCTGTTACAAGTTTATAAATTGTATCACCATTACCAACTAAATCATTTGTAAGAAACAGGCGTTTGGAATAAGCTTCTTCATTAAAATGTTCTGTGGTAATAGTATCAGCAGTTAATTCTTCGTAGCCATCCGTTGAAAAAACAAGAGCCCCCGGAGAATCGGAATAATACTTGTTTACGCCGCTTGCAGAGGATAAGTTATCAATAGCATGAAGTGTGGATAAATTATTTAATTTGGCGACTTCGTTTTGAAGCTCATGCTTAAAATCATATACGGTAGAAAAGTTAGTAATATCGAAATTACTGCGGTAATTTATAATTTTTGATTTCAAATCGGCAAGATCGCTGTTTGTAAGCTCTGATTCGTTTGTTTCGGTTTGGGCAAGTTCTGCCAGTGCACCGGCAGAGTCGATGGCATATACCAAATCACCACAGGCTACATGCGAACCTTCTGGCATGAAATAGTAGATGTAACCGGCAGAGTTTGACTGATGAAGCTTCTCTTCACGTATGGCAATACCGCGATATACATTGTTTACGGTGAGGGAACCGTTTTTAACTTCATAGCCGCTTAGATGGTCTGTTTTGACATACATAATCATACAAATAATGATATAAATAAATAATACGCCAAAAATAATCATACCGATATTGGTGTTTAACGGTTTGCGATATTTAGTTATTTTTTCGTTGTTTGTATGATCTGCCAATGTATACTCTCCTGCTTTCCTTAAACCTAAAGCATAGAAAAGCCCCGGAAAGATTTCCGAGGCTTAAAACCCTTCAATGTAATGTCATTTATATATAAAATTATAAAGAAACAACAACATTAGATTTCAATTCGTCTGGTAATTCATTTTCATCAACAGAAATACTCAGAACAAATTTTACATTGAACTTTTCTCCAATTGAGTCTAATTTTTTAATAGTTGGTAAGATATCGTTGTCTTCTAAACAAGATATTTTTAAGAAGCTATCAAAATACATCTGCTCTAAATCGTGATCCTGTGAAATAATACCACAAATAAAACCGATAAACTCATCTGCATCTGTAATCATATATTCGGAAACATCAATTAATCTAACCTTGTTGTTTAATTCAAACATATGCTTTGTACTTTTATCTAAGTATGCAATTGTACCTGTTGCAGTTTTTACTTCGGAATTTACTTTATCCAGCAACTGTTTTGTCTTTCCTTTTCCCTTTTTACCTACGATTAATTCAATCATAACTAGTAAAACCTCCTAAAGTAACTTGTTAAGATGTCCTCTTAACTATGTAATCATTATATGTTATCCGCGTCTAAAAAACAACCTTTATTTATGGATAATTTCCAACAATTCATTCATTTCGGAATATAAAATTGTTCCATCTGACGACTTCATAATAATTGAAATATAGGACTTACCACTTGTGTCACTGGACAATAGAATGAGGCAATGTCCTGCTGCTGCTGTAGTGCCTGTTTTACCGCCGATTACCGTAATTCCTTCCGGCGCTTGCACATCTCCGTTTACAAAACGGTTTGTATTGGATTTGTCAAAATTGACTGCGTCACCATTTTTGTCATAGTAGGTCGTCGTATAACCTGACATACTGATTATCTCTTTAAAAAGCTCATATTTACAGGCTTCTTTAAAAATAAGATACATGTCATACGGCGTGACATACTGTTCATCCTCTGTCAGACCGTTTGGGTTGACAAAATTGCAGTTGGTTGCTCCGAGTGCATGTGCTTCTTCCGTCATCATATTACAAAAATTATCAACAGTACTGCCGTATTGTTCAGCAATCATAATTGCAACATCGTTTGCTGAATACAAAAGAAGAATACGTAACGCCTGATCCAGCGTCATGGTATCACCGGGCTTTAAACCACAGAGCTGTGCTCCGGATTCTGTAATGATGACATTGGAAGATGCAGTAAGAACATCATCACGATTGCCATGCTTCATGGCAAGAAGTGCAGTCATAACTTTTGTAAGACTTGCCGGATGCATGACTTCATGTGCATTTTTAGAATATAAAACCTGTTTTTCGTCAATAGAAAAAAGTGCAGCCGCATCTGCTTCAGACATATCTACTGCACTTTCATTATAATTCTGACTAACAACGCACAAATCAGCTGCAAATGTTTCAGCTTTTCTTGCACTTCCCATACTTTTGATGGTATAGCTACTGTTTGTCGAATACGTGTCATATGGAAGAGAATAATCAGCTTTTCCACAGCCGGTCATCAGAATAAGCGTAACCAAAAGTACAATAGAAAGCAGACGGCGACGAATATTATTTATACATTTCACGCCACTCTAAGTCTCCTCTATCCAATGATTTAATTAGAAGCTCCGCTGATGCAAGATTTGTAGCAAGCGGAATATTATGAATATCACATAATCTTACAAGGTTATTGACATCGGGTTCGTGTGATTTGGAAGTCAAAGGATCACGCAGGAAAATAACAAGGTCAATCTGATTGTGTTCAATCTGAGCACCTACCTGCTGTTCACCGCCAAGATGTCCTGCAAGATATTTATGCACATTTAAATTTGTTACTTCTTCAATTAATCTTCCGGTTGTTCCGGTTGCATATAAATCATTTTTACTTAAAATTCCACGATATGCTATACAGAAATTCTGCATTAATTTTTTCTTTGCGTCATGTGCGATTAGTGCAATATTCATATCTAGTATCCTCTCTTGTTGTAATATGGTGTTATGCACGTCTGCTTTGTAATCTGACATTTAAAACAAAACCAATGCCTAAGAACAAGCTGACAACGGATGTAAGCCCTGCACTTACAAAAGGAAGCGGTATACCGGTATTTGGCAACAGGCCGGTCGCAACACCGATATTTATAAAACTTTGAAATCCAATCAGTCCAGCCATTCCTGAGGCTATTATATGTCCGGACAGATCTTTGGCTCGCCAGCCGATTAAGGCACAACGCAGTGCAATGAGAATCTCAAGACATATAATGATGCAGCCACCAATAAACCCCCATTCTTCACCTATTACAGCGAAAATAAAGTCTGTCTGTGGTTCGGAAATAAAATTTCCGTTTTTGACCGAACTGATTTCGTTTGTATTGTATCCTTTTCCAAATAATTGTCCTGAACCGATTGCCATTTTTGAATTGGTTTGCTGATATGCTTCCGTATCGGCATAATCATCAGGATGAAGCCATGCAAGTACACGTTTTTGCTGATAATCTTTAATAAGATTCTGGTCCGGCTGTAAAACAAGTGTCAGGAAAATAATAGCCAGTGGTATAATAACAGCCAGTATCCCAAATACAAATTTGTGACTGATGCCACCAATATACATAATTGTACAATACAGTATCAGTATCATAATTGTGGTCGATAAATCGGGTTGTTTATATACTAAAATCAATGGACCAACAATTAATAAAACAGAAGATAAAATAACCTTTAATGTATTTATTTTCCCCTTATTAATCATAATAAACTGTGCAAAGAATAAAATCAATAAAATTTTAGCAAGTTCCGACGGCTGAAAACGCAGACCCATGATATCAAGCCAACGCTGTGCACCACCGGCATCATCTCCCATACTGAGAACCAGAAAAAGAAGCCCGATATTAGCAATATATATAGGTATATATAGTTTTAATATTAAATGATAATCTATTACAGAAACAACTATCATAGTAATAATACCTAAGACAACACCGAGAATCTGTTTGTCCTGCACAGAGGCCTTTGCACTGCCGATTGATAAGATACCGAGAGTACACAGTATTAAAATTAATGCTATTAATTTAAAATCATAATCCTTTAAAAATCTACGGATACCGTATTGTTTATACATATTTTATCCCTTATAAAAATAACTGTTTAAATCAATAATAGGTATATTGACATACAAAAACGGAGATTTCATCCCCTTTTTTGAGGTGCCTTTTTTGGTAATTTGTACTTCCATACTTTTATCATCGATTTTCATATATTTTGATATTACTTTTGCAATATCATTTTTAATCATCTCCATCATTTCAGGGGAACAATTCACGCGGTCGGAAATCAGTAATATTTTTAATCTGTCACGGGCAATGTCGCTGGACTTTTTTTTATGAAAAAAATTATGTAATCCCATAGCAATCCTCCTAATTCTTTTTAAATATTCCGGAAACCTTCGTCCAGAAGGAAATCCCTTTTTCAAATTCAATAAAAGGAACTTCTTCTCCTGAAACACGGCCACAAATATTTTGGTAAGCAGTTCCTGCGATGGAGCCGTTACCTACAAGTGGCTCACCTTGATTTGTTGAAATAACAACATTTTCATCGTCAGGTACTATCCCTATTAGAGGAATTGATAAAATATCAACAACATCTGCTGAGGACATCATATCTCCGCGTTTTACCAGATCAAATCGTAGTCTGTTAATGATTAAATCAATTTTTTCAAAATTGTTTGCTTCCAACAGACCAATAATACGATCCGCATCGCGTATAGCAGATACTTCAGGCGTTGTAACAACTAATGCCCTGTCTGCACCTGCAATTGCATTTTTAAAACCTTGCTCTATTCCTGCCGGACAATCCAAAATAATGAAATCAAACTGAGGTTTCAGCTGGTTTATTAATTTAGACATTTGCTCCGGTCTGATAGCAGATTTATCTCTTGTTTGAGCAGAAGGAAGCAAATACAAAGTAGGATTACGCTTGTCCTTAATCATAGCCTGCTTAGAACGGCATTTTCCTTCTACTACATCAACCAGATTATATACAATCCGGTTTTCCAGTCCCATAACGACATCCAGATTTCGAAGACCGATATCCGTGTCAATCAGTAGAACCTTTTTTCCCATTTTTGCAAGACCTGTACCGACATTTGCGCATGTTGTGGTCTTACCAACACCGCCTTTACCTGAGGTGACGACAATAACTTCACACATGTTTTCTTCTCCTTTTTCGTGTCATTTTTTGTCGTCCTGGGAGTATTATCGAATAAGTTCTCCCAGCGTCTCTTTTGTAATCGGTTTCACTACAATTTCATGATTTTGCAGTGCAGCAATCTTTGGTGAATTTTTATTGGAATCCGGCCAAAAACGTTTTTCTGTTCTTTTTTTGTATTTGACCGTGCCAATGCGAAGTCGTTCGGGTGCCATTTCAAGTGCAGCAATGAAATGGCCATTTTCATCATCTCTTCCGGCTTTTACATCTCCGTAAATCGCACCAAGAACGATGATATCACCGGTGGTTTCTATTTTGGCTCCGTGATTGATATCACCAAGTACAATGATGCTTTCATTTAAGATGAGCTCCTGCCCTGTTCTTAAAGTGCCGGAATAAATACTTCCTTTTGGTAAGGTTGTATGGTTTGCAGGATTACGATATTCATATTCCTGAATCGTCTGGGTAAAGATATCATCATATGTATCATTTTTACCGATTAAAGCAATGATTCTTAAATCGGAATGTAAATGAATACAATCAACAATCTGTGTTTCTTCATCAGCAGATAATGATATTCCGGTAAGAGAAAGAGCCAGCTTGGCTTTACCGAAAAACTGCCTTGAATTTTTGAATTTTGCTTCGATTTCAGCGAGTATTTCATCAAATGGTGCATCTTTTATATGCAATACAAGACCATTTTGATAACTCTTTATTGTTACATAATCCATAAAATACCTCACTATTATAGAGTAGTCTTTTAATCCATAGTACTTACTGCTGTAGTACTTGGCATAGCCATTCCTGTGATAATATTTTCTTCCTCATCCAGTTCATAGTAATAGGTATAAAAATCTTTTGCTGCCTGTGCAGCATAATCGGATGAGTATCCGTTAACAATACGAACTGTTACAGAGATTTCAGGGGCTTCATAAGGAGCATAACTGACAAATAAAGCATGATTCGGATGAGAGGAGGATTGCTGGGCGGTACCTGTTTTACCGGCAACATCTACACCGATATTAAAGTATTGTTTGCTTTCTGCTACTCTTCTCATTCCAAGATGAATGGCATCCCAGTAGCTGCTCTCCATTTCGATAATATTTCGAATTTCAGCGGCATTGTCTTCTAAAAGATTGCCATTATGGTCAGTCATTTTATCAATTAATGTAAGGTCATAACATACGCCACTGTTTGCCACCGTTGTAACATATCTGGAAAGACCGATTGTTGTATAGTTGTGATTACCCTGACCGATTGCGGAACGAACGGCATCTTCAGAAGAAACCTGAGGCTCCGATTCTACGATTTCAACACCTGATAATTCAGTTAAACCATAGATGTCTGCGTATTTTTTGATTTTTTCAAGACCTAAATCACTGTTATAATAGTCACCATTGCTACCGAGTTTGTAACCGACTTCATAAAAGTAATTGTTACAGGAATTCTGAATGGCACCTATGACATTCAAGTTTCCGTGTGCTCCCGGGTACACCCAGCATTTTGGTGGTGGTGTGATTTTTTCAAAAGGTCCCATGCACAATATCTTAGAGGAGGTAGATACTATTCCTTCCTGTAATGCTGCAGTGGCAGATACCATTTTAAAAGTAGAACCCGGTGCGGTCTTTTCCTGTGTAGCATGATTGTACATTGGCTTGGAAGCATCATTCATCAGCTTCATATAATATTCGGAATCAATGGAATTTGCGAGACGATTATTGTCATAGCTTGGATAAGATACACAAGCCAGAACATCTCCGTTATTTACATCCGTTATTACCATCGAACCAGAACAAGGCTCTAAAGCTAATTGTGCCGGGGTAATATCTAAATTATAAATACGGTCTGTCATAAACGTATACGCAGTGATTTTTCCGTTAAACAAACGTTCTTCTTCTTCAGAAGGCACATCAACAATATGCTGTTCGCAGAGAATCTGACAAATTTCACGACCGCTGATGATATCTCCTTTGATCATATATTTGTAGACTTTCTTTTCAAATACATTATTATCCTTGATGTTTTCTAAGATATATTCTACAAGCTTTGCATATACTTCTTCCGAATCGGCATATTCGTCTTCCAAATTCAGTTTGGTAACATCGATCCAACGCATTGCGATACAGTGCTTCAGATAAGTTTCCAGACTGATGTTTTCGTCTCGTTTCCATGCAATATAAGTTGCATCATTTACATCAATCTTATCACTCTGGATTACATTATTATCATTTAACATAGAAACGATATGAAGCATATATACTTGATATTCTAAAGGCAGCTTATCATAAGTGGTTTTGCTTACCATAAGCTCTTCGTATAAACGGTCCAGTATATATTCTTTCTGCAGGAGATATTTTGTATAGACATCCTGTTCTGTTTTACCTGCACCGACTTCAGAAAAATGAGAAATATCAATAACACTATTTTCAATTAGTGCATTATAAACATCATAAATAGCGATTTTAATATCTGCACTTCCGGAGTTTTCTCCCGGCTTGTATTCTTTTATATTCTGAATTTTAGAAACAAGAATACCTGCAATTTTTTGTTCCAGAATATTATAAGCAGCAACCTGAATACGAGAGTCTAAGGTAAGATATATATCGTTTCCGGCTACGGATTCAACATAATCCGTCGATTCGATTACTTTACCGGTGTTATCAACAAAAATGGTTTCAGAGCCTTTTTTGCCTCGAAGTTCATTTTCCATAGCAGCTTCTATTCCGGCAAGCCCAACCTGGTCATTTAATGCATAAGAGCTGTCAAGTGTTTTGTACTCAGCAAGCTCTTCTGACGGGATTTTACCGGTATATCCGATAATCTGGCTGAAATATACGCTGTTCACATATTTACGAATCGTATCTTCTGTAATATTAACACCGTCAAGATATGGAACATTTTCGCTGATAACCGCTACTGTTTTTTCGTTTACATCCGTTGCAATCGTTGTTGCAATGTATTTCTGATAACTGTTTGATGCCATTGCATAACGTATGGTAACTATTTTGAGAATATCGTTTTTGGTATATCCCTTCATTGGTTCAAATTCTAAACCGTCATCGTTTTCGATATAGGTACCGATTCCGTATTTAGAGGAACTGCAAAGATATTCCATAACATCTTCTGCCGATGCAGTACGTTCACGATATTCCAAATCTGCTGTGTCGGCTTTTCCGTAAATATCAGCAAGAAAACGCAACAATTTGGAATCACTTACATTGAACTGAAAATGATTTCCACGGTCAAGATATATTTGGAAATCACTTACAACATTATCACCGCTTTTTTCGATAATTTTTATCGTTTTGTATATGGTGTCATTTAAATCGCGGTTTTTTGTTTTACCGGATTCATAGACGTCTTCTATGGTTACGGAATATGCAAGCTCATTAAATGCTAAGAGTTTACCATTTCTATCGTAAATATTTCCGCGAGTTGCCGAGATGGAACGTTCTTTTTTTATTTTTAACTGGAAATTTTCCAAATAAGATTCACCATTTACAATTTGAAGTATAAAAATACGGTGAATGAGTAAACATCCACATCCGATAAGAGCAAGAATCAGAACGAATTCACGGGACAATACCATATTCAATATTTTGTCTTTTATTCGATCAAACAAAATCTATGTCACTCCTGTTTTCGTCAACATTAAGCTTCTTGTATATGAATAACATATATGGATACAAGAAAATACTAATAATGATGGTGTATACTGTTTCGGGAAGAATGATGTGCAAAAAATAATATGCAAAATCAAATCGACCTCTTAATAAAAACATAAAAATATAGCAAATCATGCCATAAGATAAATTATTTAATGTGATTAGTGCTAATGGAAGTTTAATATCTTCGGGATAAAAAATCTGGCTGAATTTTCCGACAATATATCCCAGATACATATAAATTAATGCATAAAACCCAATAACACTTCCTGAAAATATATCAATCAGCAAACCACTGAAAAAACCTGCAGTTAAGCCTCTTTTTTCTCCCTTCATAAGTCCTATGGAAGTCGTTGTAATCATTAACAGGTTTGGACTGATACCTGCAAATTCGAGACGTTTAAATACAGTGCTCTGCAATAGGAAACACAAAAATATTGTTATAATATAGACACCTGTCATAAGTTTCTTTTTCACAGGCATACTCCTTTGGTTGTTATGGTTTGATTATCGTTTTTTGCTCTAAAATAACAAGAACTTCTTCTAAATGTGTAAAGTCCACAGCAGGAGTTACACTTCCGGATTTTGTCAAGTTATTTGAATCGGTATTGATTGCGGATATGTATCCGATAAGAATACCGGGAAGATAATAATCACTGATGTTTGAGGTGACAATCTTATCTCCTGCCACAACTTCATTTTCATCGTCAACAAGCTTGCTGAATTCAATTAATCCATCAGCATACATTTCTAAATTTCCGGTTACAATGATGTTGTCAGAGGTGGATAATACCATACCGCTGACACTGACATTGTCGTTAATAATGGTCGTAACCTTTGCCCAGTTTTTTCCGACAGAGGTTACACGTCCGACAAGGCCTGCGCCTGCGATGACATTCATGTTTTCAGCAATACCATCATCAAGACCTTTGTTTATAACAAACGTGTTATACCAGTTGCCGCTGTCTTTTGCGATGATTCTTGCTCCTACTTTGTCATATTCACGATATTCTGCATCAAGTTCATAGAGCTGACGAAGATTTGTAAGCTCGAAACGTTCTTGCTGTAATGCAATGTTTTCGTTGGTTAATTCTGCAACCTGTTCCTTTAAGGCTTCATTTTCGGTAATCAAAGCCTGAATTTCCTGAAGCATTTCGGTTTTTTCATTTAAATAACCACCAAGCTTTGCAATACCTTCTTCAAACGGAATTACTACCGTTCCGGCTATATAGGACAATGGTGTACTTAATGCTGAAGTTGTAAAAGTAAGTATCATTAATACGACACATAGAATTGTTAAAATAAAAAGGAGATATTTACTTGGCAAGGTAAATTTTTCTCCTTTTTTCTTTACTACTGGACTCATTATTTGCTCATTCCTTCAATTGCATGGGCTACAGATTTATAATTATCATCTTTAATAATCTTAGCAAGACCCAATACGACACTGTTCATAGGTTCAGAAGCAACATTTACTTTTAAACCTGTTCCAATACTAACAAGCTCTGCCAGATGATTCACCTGGGAAGCACCACCTGTTAAATAAATACCATGTCTGTAGATATCTGCAGCAAGTTCCGGTGGAGTACGCTCTAAAATCACTTTAATATTGTCAATAATCATATTGAAATGTTCTCTTAAGCATTCGTCAACAAGTGATGTCGGAATTTCACGTTCCACAGGAAGTCCTGTTACGATATCACGACCAAATACCTGTGCTCCTTTGCCGGAGGCTTCTAATTCAGCTAAAGAGAATTTGACATTTTCGGCTGTTTTTCCACCAATTAATAAATTGTATTCTTTTCTCACGCCTGCACGAATAGCATCATCAAATTTCAAACCACCAATTTTAATAAGCTTACTTAGTACGATGCCACCAAGAGATAAAATAGAAATTTCGGTTGTATCGTAGCCGATATTAACAACAAGTACGCCTTGGGAATTTTTTACATCAATATCAAGGCCGAGTCCGTCAGCTACTGCTTTTTCAACAACCATAATTTTTTTCGCTTTTACACCGGCGTCTTTGATTAAGTCATAAAAAGCACGTTTTTCTACTTCTGTTACGTCTGTTGGTACTGCGACATAATAATCAGCAGGTTTGATAGAGCCCTTTGACATATCAGAAATAAAATATTTGATGAGAGTTTCCATATTGTGAATATCAGCAATAACACCTTTGCACAGTGGATAGGAAATGTGAATGTTTCCCGGAGCTTTTTCGTACATTTCATATGCTGAATTTCCGTAAGCAAAAAGTGTTTTCTTATTTTCGATTGCTATCATGTTTTTTTCAACCATGACAGAATCATCGTTTTTGCTGTAAATTTTAATGTTGTTCGTACCTAAATCAATACCAAAGATATTGTTTGCCATAATGGTACTCCTTTCCCACTTTTATAAATATCCTGCAACACGCAGACTGAGATATCTGTTGTCACCGATAATAATATGATCTACCAACGGTAATTCCATAATTATTGAGAGATTACTAATTTCTTTTGTAATAGTAATATCTGATTCGCTTGGCGTTGGGTCTCCGCTTGGATGATTATGAAGCAGCATAAACTGTGCGGCATTCATTTTAAGCGCATTTGCAAATATTTCTCTCGGTGAAAGAATGGATTTATTGATTGTTCCAATAGAAATCACCATATCAGATATAAATTTTAATTGTTGGTCAAGTAATATCAGAATTACTTTTTCGTTTCGTTCATGTCGCAGGGATTCCATATAATAATCAGCTACCGTATCCGGATGGTTAAAATTCAATTTCTTTGCAGCACGTGAACGCGACATCCGCATTGCCATTTCTGCGATGCATTTTATACGAATTGCTTTAACCTCTCCGATTCCCTGATACTTCATCAAATCCTGCCAGGAGGTCTGAAACAGACCAAGTAAATTGTGTTCAGGAAAATCGTTCAGTAATCTGCTTGCAATCTGAACGGAATCCTTGTCCATTGTACCGGTGCGTATAATGATTCCGAGTAATTCTTCATCAGTTAATGCTCCGGGACCAAGAAGTTTAAATTTTTCATATGGTTGCATATGTTCCTTTCCTTCTCTCCGGGCAGTACTTATATGCTCATGATTTTAGTATGACCTTTAAATCAAACGATATACCACGATACCAAGACCAATACCAATAATACTTGCAATTGTTATTTTGATAGATAATCCAAAGGTAATTGCAATAATACCTAAATCAAGGACAAGCGGACTGGTAAGACCAAAACTCTGTCCGTAATTTAGAAAAGAATCCGGAAACGCTGTTCCGACAAATCCGCCAAGAACTAATCCCGCCAACAATAAAAGCAGACATGTCCATGCATTCTTTCTCATTTCGTATCCCCCATGTATGTTCAAACTACTAGATATAGTACCACAAAATACCATATTAACACAAGAACAGCACTTTATTTTTTATAGACAATTCTTAAGGGCAGTTTTAAGCTGCTCAGAGTGAATAATTCCTTTATCCAGTAAGGATTGGAAGGATTTCATGATACCGAATTTTGCATGTTGCCATGTCAGTCCACCTTGGAAATAGGCAGCATATGGGGCTTTTAACGGACCATCTGCACTTAGTTCGATGGAAGAACCGGATACAAAAGCACCTGCCGCCATAATAACATCGCTATCATATCCCGGCATTGCCCATGGTTCAGGAGTCACATAGCTGTCAACAGGTGCGGCGGCCTGAATTCCTTCACAAAATGCAATGAGTGCTTCAGGTTTATGGAAAGCAACAGCCTGAATAATGTCATGTCTTGATTCGGTACTGTTCGGAATGACATCAAAGCCGAATTTCTCATATATATTTGCCGCGAAAATAGCACCTTTCAATGCATTTGCAGTGACATTCGGAGCAAGGAATAATCCTTCGTAGAAGGAATTTAATACTCCGAGTGATGCTCCTACTTCTTTTCCAAGGCCCGGACTTGTTAAACGATATGCAGCATTTTCAATGCATTCTTTTTTGCCTGCAATATATCCGCCAATCGGAGCAAGACCACCTCCGGGATTTTTAATAAGAGAGCCGACTACCATATCGGCACCAACATCACTTGGTTCTATTGTTTCCACAAATTCACCATAACAGTTATCTACCATACAAATAATATCCGGCTTGATTTGTTTGATAAAAGTAATCAGCTCTCCGATTCTGCTTACCGATAAGGTTGGACGTGTGGCATAGCCTTTTGAACGTTGAATAGTTACCAGCTTGGTCTTTTCGTTGATTGCTTTTTGGATGTTTTCATAATCGAAATCACCATTTGGAAGTAAATCAACCTGTGAATAAGTAACGCCATATTCAGCAAGACTTCCTTTGGATGGTCTGATACCGATTACTTCTTCCAAAGTATCGTATGGTTTTCCGACCGGGGATAACAATTCATCTCCCGGGCGCAAATTGCTCATCAAAGCAAGCGCAAGTGCATGTGTACCGCAAGTGATTTGCGGTCTTACAAGTGCATCTTCTGTATGAAATACAGAGGCGTAAACTTCTTCTAAGGTATCTCTTCCTGCATCGTTATAACCATAGCCTGTTGTACCGAGCATACATGCTTCTGAAACATGATGTTTTTGAAGAGCATGTAAAACTTTGAGCTGATTATATTCAGATACTTTATCAATTTCATCAAAACGTTCTTTTAATGAATTCCATAAAGTATCGCAAAAATCATAAACCTCCTTTGTGATTCCAAGTGAGGTATACATATCGATTGTATTCATTGTAATTCCTTTCCAATATGCTCGTAAAAGTCATGTAATAAATATTCCAGTATTTTAGAAGAATCATGCGAAAAATCCTGTTTATGAATCCAGGTTACTTCTTTTTCGCGTCGAAACCAAGTGAGCTGACGTTTGGCAAAATGACGTGTGTTTAATTTGATAGCTGCTATTGCTTCTTCCAAGGTACATTCCTTTTTAAGATGACTGTATATTTCTTTGTAGCCGATGCCTTGCATAGAAACAAGGTCTCTGTGATATCCAAGTTCTTTCAGGTTTGTTACTTCTTCCAAAAGTCCTAAGGAAACCATCTGATCTACACGCTTTTCAATACGGTCGTATAAGATTTCTCTTGGTTCGTTTAATACATAATAACGGAATAAATAAGGGGAAGTGTTTTCCCGCTGCTTTTTGTTATGTGCAGAAAAAGGATATCCGTTTAATTCATAAAACTCTAATGCACGAATAACTCTTTTGACATTGTTGGCATGAAGACTATCAGCATAGGGCTTGTCAACCTGCTTTAGTTTTTCGTATAAATATTCTGCTCCGTATTTGACTGCATCCAGTTCAAGTTGTTTGCGAATATCACTTTCCTCTTCCTCTTCAAATTGAATATCGTATAAAACGGATTGAATGTAAAAGCCTGTTCCGCCGGTAATAATCGGAATGTGTCCACGCTCATAAATGGAATGAATGGCATCGGTTGCGTATTGTTTGAAATGCATTACATTAAATTCCTCATCGGGATTTAATATATCTATCAGATGATGCGGCACATGATCCATTTCGGAAGCGGTGATTTTGGCAGAGCCTACATCCATACCTTTATATACCTGAACAGAATCAGCGGAAATAATCTCTCCATTGATTGCCTTTGCAAAATCAATGGATAAAGCTGTCTTTCCGACTGCTGTCGGGCCTGTCAGAACGATCAAAGGCTTATGAAGTTTTATAAGTTCTTTGTTATAGGTCATTATAGGTTACTTTCTAATTAAGAATATTACAAAATTCGTTTGAATTTTTTCTCTAATTCCTGTTTGGTAAAATAAATCATTGTAGGACGGCCATGTGGACAAAAATACGGATTATCCAGAGTGAGCAGTTCGTCCAAAAGTACTTCCATTTCCTGCTTGGAAAGGGAATAATTACCTTTTACGGCGGCTTTGCATGCCATCGTTGCAATTCGGTCATAAATACTTTGAGTTCTTGTTATTCCGTTTTCCACCAAATCGTCTAATGTTTCCAGGAATAAATCCTGCATGGAATTACCATAAAGTTCTATCGGTGCAGAACGGACTGTAATATCGTTTCCACCGAAAAATTCAATTTCAAAGCCTAATTTATGAAAAGCATCAAAATGTTCTTTTAAAACGGAGGCTTCTTTCATGGATAAACAAATTACAACAGGTGGAAACAAATTTTGTGTATCAATCTGATTCGTTTCAAAAGCTTTCATGAGACGTTCATACTTTACTTTTTCATGTGCAGCATGCTGGTCTACCATGAGCATTTTGTTTTCATACATAATAATCCAGTAAGTATCAAAAACTTGTCCGATAATCTGAAAACGAGGTCTGTTTTCTGCAGAAATTATTTTCTCATCAAACATATTTAATTGCTCTGCAGAAAGTATCGGTGAAGTTGTTACGGGTTCGTTTACAGCGGAAGCATTCTCAGTATGATAAATTCCGGCCGGTTCTTCAACATAGGTGATTACAGCATCCTCAGTGTCTTCTTCAAAATCAATAAAGAAGTCTTTTGAGGTGAGCTTTGTTTGCTTTGTAACAATTTCCGGTTCATGCATCATAGGCATTAAAACAGGAGCCTTTTCCTGAAGCTCTACGCCCTCTTTTACAAGAGCTATTTCAGGAATAAGCTCTCTTTGGGATAAAGCTTCTTTTATCATGGAAGAAATGGCTGTATATACCGCTTCAGCATTACTAAAACGAATATCCATTTTTGCCGGATGGATATTTACGTCTACTTCCAGAGGGTGAACTGTGAATAAAAGGACACAAAACGGATATTTATGCTGCATTACATAAGACTTATAACCTTCTTCGATGGCCTTTGATAAAAGATTGTTTTTAACAAAACGGTTATTCACAAAATAGATTTCATGACTTCTCGTTGCACGGTTAATGGATGGCTTGCCAAGGTATCCAAGCATATGTATTCCGTCTTTTTCTATATTGACTTCCAACATGGCATCGGCAACATCTTTTCCATAAATTCCGTAAATGATTTGTTTTAAGTTACCGTTTCCGGAGGTGTTAAATTTTACGGTTCCATTCTGAATGAACTGGAAGGATATTTGAGGATTGGATAATGCCAGATGCTCCATCAAATCAGCTATATAGCCGCCTTCCGTAGCCGGTTGTTTTAAAAATTTCTTTCGGACCGGGACATTAAAAAACAAATTTCGTACGATAATGGTAGTTCCGGAAGGAGCACCGATTTCATCAAAATCTGTTTCAGCAGGTCCTTCCATGAGTACACGGATACCGGTCAGATCGTCTGCTGTTTTAGTAATCAATTCTACTTGTGATACGGCGGAAATACTGCTTAATGCTTCACCACGAAAGCCTAAAGAATGAAGGCTGTGTAAATCATCTGCACTACTGATTTTGGAAGTAGCATGGCGCATAAATGCTTTTCGGATTTCTGTTTTTTCGATACCACATCCATTATCACTGACGCGTATAAACGAAATGCCACCATCTTTTATTTCCACTGTAATCGCAGTGGACCCGGCATCAATGGCATTTTCTACCAATTCTTTTACAATGCTGGAGGGACGTTCTACTACCTCTCCCGCTGCGATTTTATCAATTGTACTGTGGTCTAACAGATTAATGACCGCCATAATTGTCACCTACTTCTCATTTGCTGTTGCATTAGCCCCATCGGTTTTTCAACTTGTTTTGAAGTCTGTATAGGGTGTTTAATGCATCTAACGGAGTCATGTTGCTCACATCAATTTCCTGTAATTCTTTGATGATATCCTCATCTTTGACTGTGTCAAATAAGGAAAACTGTTGTAAGTCTACTTCGTCATATTGTTTGATTTTTTTATTGTCTGATTTGATATCAACGGAAATGTTCTGTACTTTTTCTGTGATATCGTTATCACTAAGCTGATTTACAATTTCTTTTGCTCTGTCGATTACCATGTCAGGTACTCCGGCAAGCTTTGCTACCTGAATACCGTAACTCTTGTCGGCACCACCTTTAACAATTTTACGAAGAAATATAATATCATCGCCCTTTTCTTTTACAGCAATACAATAATTGTTTACATTATTAATTTTGCCTTCGAGTTCTGTTAATTCATGGTAATGTGTTGCAAATAATGTCTTGGCACCAAGTATTTTTTTATTACTGATATGTTCAATAACAGCCCATGCAATGGAAAGACCGTCAAAAGTCGATGTACCACGACCGATTTCATCTAAAATCAACAGACTGTTAGAAGTTGCGTTTCGTAAAATATTGGCAACTTCATTCATTTCAACCATAAATGTACTCTGACCGCTGGCTAAATCGTCGGATGCACCTACACGGGTAAAAATACGGTCTACAACAGCAATTTCAGCTGATTTTGCAGGAACAAACGAGCCAATCTGTGCAAGTAAAACAATCAGTGCAGTTTGTCTCATATAAGTAGACTTTCCTGCCATGTTTGGTCCGGTTATGATAGAAATCAAATGAGATGAATTGTCTAAAATCGTATCGTTGGTAATAAACATATCGTGGTCAATCATTTGTTCTACAACAGGATGTCGGCCCTCTTTGATTTTAATCATCCCTTTTTCATTTAAGGACGGACGAACATAGTGATTGCGTTCTGCAACGACTGCAAGACTTGCAAAAACATCAAGCCTTGCAATTGCTTTTGCTGTTTTTTGGATACGTTCCATTTCGGATGCAATGGCATCTCTGATTTTACAGAATAAATCATATTCCAGTGCGGATAATTTATCTTCTGCATTTAAGATCATATCTTCCAGCTCTTTTAATTTAGGCGTAGTGTATCGTTCCGCATTTGCAAGAGTCTGTTTTCTGATATAATCCTCCGGAACCATATCTTTAAAAGAGTTTGTCACTTCAAAGTAGTATCCAAAAACTTTGTTGTATTTAATTTTCAAATTGCGGATGCCTGTACGTTCCCTGTCTTCTTCTTCTAAGTCAGCAAGCCATTTCTTTCCTTCGGTTTTTGCTTTACGGAGAGAATCGATTGTATCATCAAAGCCATCTTTAATAATGCCGCCTTCGCGGATTAAAATAGGCGGTTCTTCCTGAATCGAAGATTCAATTAAATGATAAATATCCTCCAATGGATCTATTTCCTCATAAATCTCTTGAAGTAATTCTCCTTTGAAATCTTCTAATACCATACGGATTGGATTTAACATTTTAAGAGAACTTTGTAAGGCGATTAAATCCCGTGGATTGGCAGTCTGGTAACTGATTTTACCAAGCAGACGTTCCAGGTCATAAATCGGATTCAGATATTCTCTGATTTCTTCTCTTGAGATGCCATCATTTGTTAACACGCCAACTGCTTCTAATCGTTTTTCAATAGTTTCTTTGTCAATTAACGGCTGTTCAATAAAGCTTCGAAGCATACGGGCACCCATTGCTGTTCTTGTTTTATCAAGAACCCAAAGAAGAGACCCTCTCTTTTGCTTTTCACGTAATGTTTCCGTCAACTCCAAATTTCTTCTCGTAGAAGAATCAAGCAGCATATACTTGTTCGTTAAATACGGATAAATATGCGTGATATTTGAAAGTTCTGATTTTTGAGTTTCGTATAAATATTTTAGCAATGCACCTGCCGCAAGAATTCCGGTTGGAAAGTCTTCAATACCAAGACCGGTAAGTACGGCAACTTTAAAATGCTTCATCAATATTTTTTTAGAAGCATCTTCATCAAAGTAATGTGCCTGTAATGTGTTAACTGATATATGTAATCTGTTACGTAAATCTTCGATATTAAGTCCTGATACGATAAATGCATCATTACATATGATTTCAGAAGGACTATATTTACTGATTTCGTCAAGAAGTTTCTGGTTATCTTCTATTTCTGTAAGATAGTAATCACCTGTTGATACATCAGCAATGGATACACCTATTTTTCCGGAAAAATAGGCAACACACATCAGGTAATTGTTTTTGGAATCTTCTAAAGACTGCATGTTCATATTGGTTCCGGGGGTTACGATTCTTACGACTTCACGTTTTACAATACCTTTCGCTGTTTTAGGGTCTTCTACCTGTTCGCAAATTGCCACTTTATAGCCTTTTGCGACAAGTCTGTGCAAATATGTATCAAGTGCATGAAACGGAACACCGCACATTGGTGCACGTTCTTCCAAGCCACATGCTTTTCCTGTTAAAGTGAGTTCTAATTCTCTTGATACTGTAATCGCATCGTCAAAAAACATTTCGTAAAAATCGCCCAGGCGATAAAACAAAATGCAATCAGGATACTCTTCTTTTGTTTTTAAATAATGTTGCATCATTGGCGAAAGCTCTGCCATATTTATTACCGAATCCTTTTTCCAATATAATAAAATCCTTCACATTTCTCTAAAGATACATCAACAATCTGACCGATAAGAGATGCATCACCTTCAAAATGAACAATGGTATTGTTTGATAACCGCGCAGTCACAAGATGAGAATCCTGTTCGTTTACTTCTTCAACAAGTGCACTCATAATCTGCCCTTCATATCGTTTCACGCGCATGCGTGCCGTTTCCTGTACAACTTTTAAAAGCTTATCAAAGCCTTCTTTTACAATTTCTTCAGGGACCTGATTTTCCATTGCCGCTGCAGGTGTTCCTGTACGTTTGGAATAAATAAAAGTGAATGCATTATCAAACTGTACTGTTTTAACAACGTCGATTGTTTCTTCAACGTCTTCTAATGTTTCACCCGGGAAACCAACAATAATATCTGTTGTAAGTGCAATATCCGGGATTTCTTTTCGTATTTTTTCTGCCAAAGCAAGATATGATTCTTTTGTGTAACGACGGTTCATTTTTTCTAAAATCCGTGTTGAACCTGATTGTAGAGGTAAATGTAAATGTCGACATATCTTCTTTGATTCTTTCATAACTTGAATTAATTCATCGGATAAATCCTTTGGATGACTTGTCATGAATCGGATACGTTCAATTCCGTCTACTTTTTCTACTTCGCGAAGCAGCTGTGCGAAAGACATTGGTGTGTCGAGATTTTTTCCGTAGGAATTCACATTTTGGCCAAGAAGCATAACTTCTTTTACACCATCTTTTGCAAGTTTTTCGATTTCCTGTAAAATTTCTTTTGGTTCTCTGGAACGTTCCCTGCCACGTACATAAGGTACAATACAGTAACTACAGAAGTTATTACAACCAAACATAATGTTAATGCCTGATTTAAAGGGGTATTTTCTGGAAACCGGTAAATCTTCTACAATCTGGTCAGTATCTTTCCAAATATCAATTACCATACCTTTGGTTTCGAAAGTACGAAGTAATAACTCTGCAAATTTATAGATATTATGAGTTCCGAAAATCAAATCAACAAAACCATAACTCTTTTGAATTTTTTCAAGAACAGATTGTTCTTGCATCATGCATCCACAAAGTGCGATTTTCATTTCTTTGTTTTTCTTTTTATAACTGTTGAGCATTCCAAGGCGGCCGTAAACACGCTGATTGGCATTGTCACGCACAGTACAGGTGTTATAAATAACAAAATCAGCCTGCTCGCTTGCCGTTTCTTCAAACCCGGCTTCTAATAAGATACCAAGAAGCTTTTCGGAATCACGTGCATTCATTTGGCATCCGAATGTAGTTACGTTACAGGTTAATTTTCTGCCCTTTTTATCTTCTAAATCTGAAATAATTTTCTTGAGTTTCTTTAAAAAGAATTGCTGTTTTTCGTATTCTTTCATTGCAGCAACATCTTCCGAATAAAAATTCTCAGGCAAGTTTTTTGTATAGATTTTTTCTGACATATACGAAAATATCCTTCCTAACCACGGATTTGTCCATTTCCGCGAATGTAATATTTGTATGATGTGAGTTCTTTTAAGCCCATCGGTCCTCTGGCGTGAAGCATCTGTGTGCTGATGCCAATTTCGGCACCAAAACCGAACTCGAATCCATCTGTAAATCTGGTGGAAGCATTTACATAAACACAGGCAGCATCTACTTCACGAAGAAATTTATCTGCAGTAGCTTTATTCTTTGTAATAATCGCTTCGGAATGACCTGTATTATAGTGATTAATATGAGAAATGGCTTCTTCTACATCTGATACCGTTTTAACGGATAAAATATAATCCAGATATTCCTTTCCGAAATCTTCTTCTGTAGCCGGAATTGCATCCTCAATATAGGAAGCTGAAAGTGGATCTGCATGGAATGCAACATTCTTTTCTTTCAGTTTTTTGGAAAGCCTTGGAAGCAGGTTCTGTGTTACCTTTTCATGTATTACAAGAGATTCACATGCATTACAAACGCCGATTCGCTGTGTCTTTGCATTAAAAATAATGGATACAGCCATATCTAAATCTGCTTCTTCATCTACATATATATGACAATTTCCGGTGCCTGTTTCGATAACAGGAATAGTACTGTTTTGTACAACACTTTTAATAAGTCCCGCACCGCCTCGTGGAATCAAAAGATTTACATACTGGTCCATTTTCATAAATGCTGTTGCGGTTTCTCTGTCGGTATCGGTTATAAGACTTAATGCTTCTATCGGAACATTATTTTTGGAAAGGACAGATTGTAATACATCAACAAGTGCTTTGTTGGAATATAAAGCATCACTTCCGCCCTTTAAAATTACAACATTTCCGGTTTTAAAGCACAATCCAAAGGCATCAACTGTTACGTTTGGTCTGGCTTCATATATGATACCTATAACCCCCATTGGTACACGGCATTTTTCAATATATAAGCCATTTGGACGTTCAAATTGCTCTATAATTTCTCCAATCGGATCCGAAAGGGCAGCTATCTGTCTTAAGCCTTCAGCTATTCCTTCTATACGTTCGGCAGTTAATTTCAGACGATCTAAAAGACCCTCCGGCATTCCTTTTTTTATGCCGTTTTTGATATCTTTTTCATTTTCTGTAAGAATGTAGTTGCTTTGTGTGATTAATTCATTAGCAGCCTGCAATAAAATAGTGTTTTTTTCGTTCTCTGATAATTTTTGCACCTGATATTTTACAGAGGCAGCTTGTTTGCATAAATTTTCGAGATTCATACTATATTTCCTTTCTCGGTATATATAAAATCCATCGGAACATCGTGTGGCTCTTTGGGTAGTTCGTTTACAACCTGTAATTCATAGGCAAGTGCGATTTTTTCCATAGATAAGCCATTATTCATACATTTATGAAGATAGGTATCATAAAAACCTCCACCATACCCCATGCGATTACCTGTTCTGTCAAAAACACTTCCGGGAATCAGCATACGGTAGAGTTTGTCTTTTTTGGGAATGAATTTTTTAGTAATATCTCCGGATGGTTCAGGAATGTTTTGATAACCACATATTAATTCATCCAGAGATTCTATTTGAAAAAACTCCATAACCTTAGGCTGAATTACCTTTGGAACATATACCTTTTTCCCATGTGACAACAAATAATTCAGAATCAGTTTTGTATCTACTTCGCTTTTATAGGATATGTAACACAAGTACTCCCCGCAAGGTTGTTTCATTTCATGCAAAATTAAATATTGTGTAATACATTCATCTAAAAATTGCTTTTCACGGGTTGGGCTCTTCGTTTCTTTATCCAATAATTTTTCACGAGTTGATATAATAGATTTTCTTAATTGCCTTTTATCAGCTGTTATTTTTTTTTCCATATTTTTCACCAAGATTTTCTCTTGTTCCATCCGGTCTTTCGATGGTAATGCTGTTAAGCTGGCTTCTGAGATTGTTACGGAAGCTTGCAATATATTTTTTACGCAATTCCTGCTGTTCTTCTTTTTCTGCGTCTGTTAAACCTTCTGTTTTTGATTTATGATATAACGCATTGATTCTTGCAATCATTTCGTCCATATTCATAGAATGATATTCTCCTTGCTTTTTGTTCTTATCTATGATGCATTCTTTCTACAAAAAGTGGTAAATCAAAGGATTTATCATAATTTGCTTTAAATAATGTACCAATATCCTGACCGTCAATGAGCCTGTGTATAACTTTAATGTCTTTACTGTTTGCAATTAACATATCAATACCTGATTTTGTTGCAATTTTTGCAGCAATCATTTTGGTATTCATACCGCCTGTTCCTACAGAGCTGCCGGTACTGCCCTTGCCCATCTGTATGGTTTCTTCATCTAATGCATCTACCTGTCGGATAAACTCAGCATCCGGGTTTGTTCGCGGGTCATCTGTATATAATCCGTCAATATCGGATAATAAAATCAACAAATCAGCATCTACTAATGTAGCTACAATAGCGGATAATGTGTCATTATCACCAATTTCAATTTCGTATGTAGCAACCGTATCATTTTCGTTTACAATCGGAATTACTCCCATAGACAATAACTCACGGAAGGTATTTGTTGCATTGTAGCGGTTTAAATTATCAACAATTGTATTTTTGGTCATCAGAATCTGAGCAGCAACCTGATTATATTCCGCAAATATTTTTTGATAAGTCATCATCAGTCTTGCTTGTCCGATAGCGGCGCACGCCTGTTTTACAGCGATTGTATGATCTTCATCGTCTCCTTCAATTTTCTTAATATGTACTGCTTTTTTACCTACAGCAATTGCTCCTGAGGTTACAAGAACAACATCTTTTCCCATGTTTCTTAGATTACAAAGCTCTCTGACAAGAACATCTAATTTGGTATAATCCAAATCTCCTGTCTCCTTGTGCTGTAAAGAAGAAGAACCGATTTTAATGACAATTCTTTTCTTATCTTTTAAATACTCCCTACTAAATTCTTTCATAATATTCTCCTCATTTATTTTTACGGTGTTTTTTACCGTTATGATACTGGTTTGTAAATACTTGCAATTTCCATGGCAATTTTCACACCATCCATTGCGGCAGATGTGATTCCGCCTGCGTATCCTGCCCCTTCCCCACAGGGGTATAGATTTTTAATATTACTTGCAAGCTGTTCGTTTCTTAAAATTTTAACCGGTGATGAGGTTCTGCTTTCCAAACCGCATAACCATACTTCTTTGGATGCAAACCCTTTAATCTTATGATTAATCTGCGTCATGCCTTCAACAAATGCTTTATTTAAGGCATGTGGTAATATTTCCGTTAAATCAGATAAGGAAAACTCACCTTTTATTTCCGGTTCAAATGCCTCGATATCATCGGAATAAGAAACAGAATCGATTTGTTTGTTTATAAACAAATGGTTTACATAATCTCCATACTTCTGAACAGGTACTTTACCCTGTGCAATTGTAAATGCATTTTTTTCAAGTATTCTTTGAAAATGCATTCCTGAAAGTGCATCTTTTGACGGAAAATCCTCAGGAGATACCGAAATGATAATTGCGGAGTTTGCACATCGGCTGTTTCTGCCGCTGTAGCTCATTCCATTCACGGCGGTATATCCATTTTCAGAGGAGGCGTTAACAACATAGCCCCCCGGACACATACAAAAAGAATACACGCCTCTTCCGTCTAATGCCTTTGCAGTTACCTTATAAGGTGCTGCACCAAGTTCTTTTACTTCTAAGGCTCCGTATTGCGATTCATTAATAAAAGACTGAGGATGAATCACACGAAAACCGACAGCAAATGATTTGGGTTCCATGATTACGTTATTTGCATAAAGCAGTTCAAAAGTATCACGTGCACTATGTCCGATAGCTAATATAACAAGCTCTGTTTCTATCCATTTGGAATCGTTAATACAGATTTCTGTAATTTTATTATTTTTCAAATGCACATCTGTCATTTGGCTTTCAAAAAGAACACTTCCGCCATGGCTTATAATGTCCTGTCGCATTCTTTTTATGATATCACGTAGTTTATCTGTACCGATATGTGGTTTATGGTCATATAAAATGGATGGATCGGCTCCATATTCAACAAATGTTTGAAGAACATGTCTGTTTCTGCCGGATGTGTCTTTTACAAGAGTGTTTAACTTACCGTCTGAAAATGTACCGGCGCCGCCCTCACCGAATTGAACATTTGAATTTGGTAAGAGTTTACCGCTTTCCCAGAAGGCTTCCACATCCTGTAATCGCGCATCAACATCTTTTCCGCGTTCGAGAACAAGTGGCTTGAATCCATGTTTTACAAGCTCAAGTGCACAAAATAAACCTGTCGGACCGGCACCGATAATTACAGGCTGTTTTAATGGTACATCGCCTGTTACGGAATAGGAAAAGGATGTCTTTTCTTCTTTGGAAATATCGGTATTATTTTTAAAACGCTGTAATACCGTTTTTTCATTTTTTAACGATACAAAAAGTGTATACATGAAATATAAATCCGGTTTATGTCTTGCATCAACAGAACGTCTGATGATTTCATAAGAAATAATTTCATGAATATTTATACGGAGTTTTTTAGCAAGTGCATGTAAAAGCTCCGATTCATTATGACCGACTTTGCATTTGATTTGATTGATTTTAAGCACTTGTTTCTCCCTGATGTTTTGTAACATAATTAGCGGCAGCAAGTCCGCAGATATGACCTGATGCCCAGGCAAAATGAAGGTTATAGCCTCCGCAGATGCCATCTACATTTAATAATTCACCACACATGAATAATCCGTTTTGATAAATACTCATAAAATCATCTGTACATTCCGATAATGGTATACCACCACGACATACCTGTGCATTTTCCAGTCCTTCAACATCTGAAATCTGTGTTTTAAAATCGCGTAAGATTTCAATTACTTTTTGAAGCTGTTTTACGGAATATTGAGAAACCGTATCCTGCTCCTTAAGGCCTGCCATTTTAATGAAAAGACTCATTAATTTTTTGTGCAGAAATCCTGTGAAAAACTGCTCTACAGTACAGGATTTCATAATTGGTAAACGTTCCTTTATGATTTCAAGACTGCTCTTTTTACAATCAGGAATAAAATCAATAGAAACAGTTACCTTTTTCTTTTCAGATAAATGCTGCGCTATACTGCCTGATAATTGAAAAACAGGAATGCCGCTAATACCTGTTTTGGTAAATTGCACTTCACCGAATTCGGAAACTAAAAATTGGTTATCTATGTATACATGAATATTTGCTTTTGCACGAACTCCGGCAAGAGCCTTGAAAAAATCTTCTCTGCAATGGCATTTTGTGAGTGCCGGATAAAGCTTTGTGCATCGGTGTCTGAAAGGCTTCAGTAATTGATACATATTCTGATTTCCTTTATAAAAGCCGCCGGCTTTTGAGCCTGCTGCAACAATTACTGATTTACTTTCGTAACAAAAATGCTTTCCTGATACGGAAAATATATGGTTGTTTTCGTTGATTTCTGTAACATCGCATTCTGTTTTGATATAACAGTTTAATTCCTGCAACTGAATGCGTAAAACATCAAGTACCGTAGATGCTGATTCGGAAAATGGATAGATATAATCATTCAGATTTTTTGCCATCATTCCCATTGCTTCAAACAACGATATGATACTTTCAGAAGGATATTTTTGCAAAACAGAATTCAGCATTTCGCGATTATCAGTATAATAATCATCAACGGAAATATTGGAATGTGTAAAATTACATCTTCCATTTCCGGTTGCTAAAAGCTTACGTCCAACTCTGTCGGAGGATTCCAGTAAAAGTACTGCTTTATTTTGTTGTGCTGCTGTAATTGCAGCCATCATGCCTGAGGCACCGCCGCCAATTACAATCACGTCATATAACATAGCGTTCTCCTAAAATAGTTAACTGGAATAGGATTCCAAAAAATCATACATAGCTTGTGTATTAACAACTCTTTTCTGTATTAAATCAAATAAAATGTCTTCAGGAAGTGTTTCAGCCGAAATATCTGTTGACATATACAAGGTTTGTTCATCCGAGTGAAGCACAACAACCTTTCCGTTTTGGACTGCCAGATAATAAAAAATATCTTCCTGACTGGTTGGTTTTTCATAATATTTATACAAAACAACTCTGTCACGAGAAAAATTTTGAACAACCGAATTTTGAAAACCTCTTTTTAATTCACTTAATGCAGGCGATTCATTTAACTTTTCAATCGTTTGGGTATACGTGTTTAAATCCATGCCGATATACTGCTCCGGAACAGGGAGGATTTCTTCACGGTTTCCATCAGCATTGACGGAAACTACAACATATTCCGTGTCGGCAGTAATCACCTGCTTTTTCATATGAGATACATTGAGATATTTTTGGGTGTCACCGGGATAAAAGAATTGCTTATATGCACTTCCCAAATAACAACCACATATAAATATTCCAACAAAAACAATAAATAGGCTGATACCTTTAACAAGCTTCATCTTTTCCTCCCATTAGACGTCTTGCTATTAGTATCAGCACATTTTATGTATTTTATTCTCTATGCAATAATCGTGCAACCTGCAAAATCACAGGACCAAACGGAATCTGGTCAGCTTCATCGTAGTCAATAATCTGTAAAAATACCATTCCCAAAAGATAAAGGATAAATCCTGGCAAAAAGCATATTAAGAAAAGCACAATGCCGTTTATACTTTTCACAAATAATTGATATATAAGTAAAACAACCAACGCACCGGCAAAAGCTACAATTAATCCCATAATAAGCCTTCTGATAGAGGCTGAACCTAAACGAATACGTTTGCCGAGTCGGAATATACAGAGAAGGTTAAGCACAATCGTGTTAACTACCGTGCCAAACAAAATGCTGTAAATTCCCATGTTAAGCATTTTATAGCCTAATATAAAGCATGCTGTCTGAATTACAAAACCAAGTAAGGATGCAAGATATATAAAGACTTTGTTATTCATTAATGTATTCAACCGAATGTGAATAATCTCTCCGATTACCAAAACAGAACATGCAATAAAACAGGACACAAATGTGTTTTGGGATTCTGTTAAAGAAATCGATAATCCATGAATAAGAATTGGCGCAAGTACGGCAAAGCTTACCGCAATAAACAAACCAAAAGTACATAATCCCAAAATCATATTAAAGTGTTTATTTCTGATTTGAGTATAATCTTCGTTTTTAATAAGTGTATTCATTCCCTTATAGGATTTTTGTGTCCATAGCATAAACAAATGTATTACGAAAAGCATACATGGTAACGCAATACCAAACAGACAACCACCTAAAGCGATTCCAAAGGAGCCGTCTGTTGTTTTATTAAACGACAAATATAAAATATAATTTATCATTGGTGCGCATAAAAACAGAACGTTTTTAGCACCGGATACAACCCCGTTTATACTTATCATTCTGATGCAATCGAGAATGCTTTCGGAGTATCGCGTAGTATCAGAATGTATTAGGCGGGAGATTTCACCATGGAATAAAATCCAAAATACAAATAGTGTAATAAAACCAATAAATTGTCCGATAACAAATCCTGCTATTGCGCCAAAAGCCCCATAAATATATGTAATCTCTTGATTTTGTAAAAGTGCGGAAACTTTTGCCCCATAATTCATGGTGATTTTCATGAAATAAAAGCTTCCTGTAAATGTTACAAAGCATCGGATTATCTGATAGATCAAAACAGGACGGTTAATACCAAGACCCTTGAAATATCCTGAAAACACAACAGATATACTATATAAAAATACAATTGGTGCAGCAATACAAATGCAAAGACCAATGTGAATATCTTTAAACAGTAATTTGCCGACATAATTATTAAATAAAACTAAGACAACTGTAACGACCAAACTGCTAATCCCAATAGCAAGCAAAGAACCTCTGAAAAAGTTTGACGCATTACGATATTGTTTACGTGTACTCCTGCCTTTTATGTATCTTGTAAGAAAACTACCGGCCCATCCGGAAACAAAAGAAATCACAAGATAAATAAAAGTCATGGAAATTGCAAAATATCCGATTCCGTGAAGTCCGAGTGATTTTGCAATCAATAAAATATTTACAACTGTAATACTTGTCAGAATATATTCTATTATTTCGTTTGAATGACTCTTTTTTCTTTTCACAAAATGTTCTCTCCTACTAATAGGTTAATCTCTCGTAATGCCAAGAGCGTTTAAGGCATTATCCTGCTTTTGCTCCATGACAACTGCTTCTTGCTCTGTCATATGGTCATAACCACAAAGATGCAACATACTATGTGCTACAAGAAATGCAAATTCGCGCTTTTCGCTGTGCCCATAGCTTTTTGCCTGCTCTCTTACTTTTTCAGCACTAATAATAATATCACCAAGAATTAATTCGCCGCTATCCGGATCGAAACAGTCATATTCTTTTTCTTCGGCATAATTAAAATCGCCCGGCGTATCAAAATAAACATTTGGAAAGGATAAAACATCTGTTGGATTATCCATATCACGATGTTGTCTGTTATATTCCTGAATTGTTTCATTATCAGTCAGCAACAGATTGATGGCTGCTTCATATGGACATTTTTCCATATCAAGGATTTTATTCATCACAAGGTCGGTGATTTCTTTTATGTCAAAATCAAATTCTATAGTCAGATCCGCTTCAGTTTCAACGTAAGAAGTCATAATACATTTTCTCCTCAATTAATTTACTTTTTATAAATTCAATATCTCTTAATGAAATGTCTGTATGAATAAATAAAAGTGTCGGAAACTGTTTTTCAAACAGTGTATCAATTACACGTTCGTAATTAATCTCCTTCTCATGCGCCTGTTTGGTAATATACAAAATGGTTTTTATTGTAATATCGCAAATATAAACAATAATAGCTTCTTTTTCGACCATTTTTCGAGGTCCGTGCTTCAACTGTTTAATAAGCTCAGAAGCATGCTCCGGTATCGGATAGCATTCTAATTGGTCTGCATCGAAATGCTGATAATATGCGGCGCATTTTGCAGCTTTGTTGTCCAATTGTAAAACACTGCAAATCCGTTCTACTAAAAATGCACTATGAAGACTCTGCTTATACAAATCATTTTTTTCATCTTTCAACTGCAGCATTGCTTCGTATTCGGGATCTGTAATCATTTGATACAGATTGTCCTCTTTATGGGCAACTTTTGCGCTGTATAACTGTAGAAACAGCCAGATAACAATACAGTTTAATATCATGTTTGTTACCGGAATAACAGCATCTTCCCAGCCTATTTTTTTGTTTTGGAGTAATACATCACCGGCAAACATTAATAGCAACTGAAAAGCTAAAGATAATGCAATCGGAATACCTATTTTGAATTCTTTACCAATTCCGGAAATAAGTACAGAACCGATAATACCACTAATGAAAAACACCAAAAACGTTGTAAATGAGACATCTCGGAGCATTGCTGTTAACACAAGAAGGCTCGTTGCGGAGATAATACCTGTTGTCTGATTGGATACAACAGATAATGCAATATAAAAAAACAGAAACATCCATCCTAAAACAGGAAGCCATACAAAAACAAATGCACACAGTATTCCGATTAAATAAACTCCGAAAAAACGACCGGGATGTTCTTTGTCATCGTAAGATAATTTGTTTTGTATATTGCTTGATGCATACATAAACAACGTCATAATGCATAAGGAAAGCTCAAAAACAACCGTTCTGACAAAATAGTACGGGTCCATTTGAATCAAATATGCACCCCCGGTAACAGCACATGCCATTACCAAAAAAGATACGATGCATAACAAAATACACGTGGTTTTATAATTTGTTTTCTTTTTTGTTTTAGCGTCGGTCTTTTCTGGAACCTGAATTTCTTCGGTTGTCGGACTGACTTCTTTTGAATTTGTCTTCTTTTGCTTCATATATTTCATATGCCTTTACAATTCGTTGTACAAGAGGGTGTCTGACAACGTCCTTGCTTGTTAATTCACAAAAGGCGATTCCCTCAATTCCCTTTAATACTTTTCCTGCGATATCTAATCCGGATTTAGCATCAGGTGCTAAATCCTTTTGAGATGCATCGCCTGTAATAATTACTTTAGAGCCAAAACCAATTCTGGTTAAAAACATTTTCATCTGTGCCGGAGTTGTATTCTGTGCCTCATCAAGTATGATAAATGCATTGTCCAAGGTACGACCACGCATATATGCAAGAGGAGCTACTTCAATCAGTCCTTTTTCCATATTTTTCAGGAAGGTTTCGGCTCCCATAATTTGATACAAAGCATCATATAACGGACGCAGATACGGATCGACTTTGCTTTGTAGGTCTCCGGGTAAAAAACCGAGTTTTTCTCCTGCTTCAATAGCCGGACGAGTTAAAATAATACGTCCAACCTCTTCTTTTTTGAAGGCTGTAATTGCCATTGCCATAGCAAGATACGTTTTTCCTGTTCCTGCCGGTCCAAGGCCAAATACAATCATATTGTTGCGAATACTATCCACATATTTTTTTTGACCTAACGTTTTGGGCTTAACAGGTTTTCCGTTGGCGGTATGACAAATCATGTCACTATCAATTTCCGACAATATAGATTCGTTTTCTTCTGCACCGAGTTCAATTGCGTAATGAACATTTTGTTCCTCTAAGGGTGTTCCTTTATGAGACACTTCCAAAAGCTGTAAAATAACACGCATTGTTCTTTCGGCATCTGCTTGAGAACCCTGAATTTTTATTTTACCATTTCGGCTCACAATACTAACTTGATATTCTTTTTCAATACTTTTAATGTATTGATCCTGCATCCCGAACAACTCCTGTTGATCCATTGCCGAAATGTCCATTTCGAGTGTAAATAAATCTTCCTTTGGCACCCAAAATTACCTCCATCCTAACGATATCCATAGACTTTTTTATTTTAACATTTTTTGATAGGATTTGTATACCTTTTTCCGACAAAGTTAAGGTATAGTCCTCTAACTGTTTTTTTAATTCAGATGTGTATTCTTCTGCTGTTTTTTGAGAAGTTTCCAATTTTGTTTCTTTTATTCGCAGTATTCCTGTTTCAAATGTAGCATTTTCTTCTTGGTTAAATCGTATACTGCTTAGAATTTCCGTTTCAAACGTCTCGTAATTATGTTGAAAAAGCTTTATGAAATATATTTTTTTGCCAATCTTCAAATAAGGATAATCCGAATAATTACCAGTGTATTTTATTTGAGTTTTATTCGGAGAGGTTTCAAAATGCTTTGATATCTGACCGGAAATAACGATATCTGCATCAGCCGAAAGATATTGGTATTCTTTGATATTTCCGTCATTATCGTATACATCTACTTTTCCGCTTACTAATATATCTCCTTTTTCAACATGCATTCCTTTCTTTACATAGGGAGTTCCTTTTCTTGTGACGATGTATTCTATTGTTCCCGGAAGTAAAGCACAAATATCCTGATATTCATCTTCTTTTTGTGTTTCATTTGATAAGATAATCTTGTCATTTTCTTTTATATGAACATGTAATTCGTTTCCAGACAAATAAACAGAACACCATGTAACTTCAGAGAATTTCTTTCTTAATGCTTTTTCCAAATGATCCGTATCGATTTTGCTTTTTTGCATTTTAATATGAACGCCCTCTTCTTCCATAAAGGATTGAATCTGCATACTATCAATGGAAACATTTCCGGTGATTTTAATTTGCCAGATAAATAACTGAGATATAATAAAAAGAATTAAAAATATTATAATTCCGAGAAATAAAATCATACTCTTTTTCATTTTTTTCATCAAAAAAGGTAGTCCGATTCTATTTTGAACGACTACCCTTGTTGATGTTTTACAGACAATGTTTTTTATCTGCCAAAAACTTTTAAGTGTAATATACATGGAATAGCCCCGGGCTTCTTCCTGAATATTCCATAGCATAATATTCTTTGCTGCACATAAATTCATGAATCTTTCCGGTGCAACTCCACAAACGATGATTTTCAGATAACCACGAAAAAAATATATAAGTTTAAGCACAAGCATTATCCTTTCTTACAAATTAGCGAAAACTGATGCATTCTATCCTCCCGGAAATCTGCATTTCATCACATGTATAAAAATCGATATGTAATTGTTTTCCTTCAAATAATATTTTTCCGTTTTTTAACTGCAGGTAAATTTTACAGTCATCATATTCGATGATCCCTTTGTAGTTTTCAATCCATGCTTTATGATTACCTGTTAATGATATAATGGAATCTCCTTTTATTAATTCTTCAGGCATTTGTAAGGATTGAGCCAGTATGGATTCTTTTTGAGATTTCTTTTTATCTTTTTTCATATAGAAAACATATGAATTGTTATGTATAAATATGCAAAAAGATCGGGAAACCCCGACCTTTTATTTAAGATATAATTGTTTTAATAACAGACTTCTTTTCTATCATTTCATCCGTAAATTGATATGCATTCAGGAAACGTTGAACGGCTTGCTTTTTCTTTGTTTCATCCGATGCATAAATCGTAGCAAGACTTTCGCCTGCTTTGACATAATCACCGACTTTTTTGTGTAAGATAAGACCTACGCGTAAGTCAATCTCACTTTCCTTGGTTTCTCTTCCGCCGCCTAAGATAAGCGAACAAATACCGATTTCATCACATTCAATATGTTTAATATAGCCGGAAACCGGTGACAAAATTTCCTCAACAATTGGTGCAACCGGAAACTTTTCAGGATGATACACATAGGAATTATCACCATACTGAGCTGCAACGAATGCGGCGAATTTGTCAAGTGCGCTGCCATCCTCGATTACTTTGAGACATTTTTCGCGTGCTTCAACTTCATCTTTTGCAACACCACCTGCAATCAGCATTAAAGAACCAAGAGTCAGGCACAGTTCCATGAAATCCTCCGGCCCATTTCCGTTTAATGTATCAATTGCTTCTTGTACTTCTAATATATTTCCAACTGCATAACCAAGAGGCTGATCCATATCTGAAATAACAGCCATTGTGTTTTTGCCGGCATTTTTTCCAAGAGTAACCATTTCTTTTGCAAGTGCTTTCGCATCATCTTCATTTTTCATGAAAGCACCGCTTCCTGTTTTGACATCAAGCACAATTGCATCTGCACCTGCTGCAAGTTTTTTGCTCATAATAGAGCTTGCAATAAGAGACATATTATCAACGGTTGCGGTAACATCACGTAATGCATATAATTTTTTGTCTGCAGGGGCAAGGTCGGCAGTTTGGCCCATGATAGCAATACCAATGGAATTAACATTGTTTATAAATGTATCTGTGGAAATTTCGGTTGAGAAACCTTCAAAGCTCTCAAGCTTATCAATGGTTCCGCCTGTATGACCAAGTCCGCGTCCACTCATTTTTGCCACTTTCAGACCACAGGCAGCTACCATTGGAGTAAGTGTAAGACTTGTTTTATCTCCGACGCCTCCTGTGCTGTGTTTATCTACTTTAATACCATCAATTGCCGACAAATCAAGGGTATCACCACTATCACGCATAGCCATCGTTAAATGAAGAGTTTCTTCTTCACTCATTCCCTGAAAATAAATTGCCATTGTCATAGCGGACATTTGATAATCCGGAATTTCTCCTTTTGTGTACTGTTCAATCATATAACGGACTTCTGCTTCTGATAAACAGCCGCCGTTTCTTTTTTTCATAATTAAATCATACATTCTCATAGAAATACCTCCTATCAAAAAACTATTTATGATATGGTTCATTGTTCATGATACGGTGTGCTCTGTAAATTTGTTCTGTCAGAATTACCCGCATAAGCTGATGAGGAAATGTCATATCTGAAAAACTGAGTTTCTCGTTTGCGCGTTTGGAAACGCTTTCATGTAACCCCAGCGAACCGCCTATTACAAATACAATGTGACTATTCCCGTTAAGTGCCAATTTATTCAGTTTTTCTGCAAAACCTACAGAGTCTGTTTTTTTGCCTAATATTTCAAGTGTAATTACATGGGCATCCGCTTTAATACTTTTCAAAATCCGTTCCGCTTCTTTTTGCTTTACCATTTCATTTTCTGTATCACTTGCATTTTCTTTTGTCTGTTCATCAGACACTTCTATAATATCGAATTTGCCATACCTGGACATGCGTTTGGCATATTCAGATATGGCATCACGATAAAACTTTTCCTTTATTTTTCCAACTGCAATAATTGTAATATTCATGAATAGCTTATCGTCTCCTGTTTTATTTAGAATACTTCCTGATAATATTCATCAATAAAACGGTTCAGATACTCTTCTTCCAAATTCATAAAATGATTGGATATCATTTCTTTCATTCGTTCAAAACGTTTGAAATACTTAGCTTCTTCGCTGAAATCCGCTTCATCTTCGGCAAATAATCCCTTATCAATGTAAGTTTTTGTCATATTTTCGTCGCACCATTTTCTGATTTCGGAAGAAAGATTATCTTCAACATTTGCTTCTTTCGCATATTTTTTTGCATTTTTAGCAGATACAAAGCCCATGATAATAAACATAAGGAACATTGCACCCATTACACCATAAATAATCACCTTGGAACTGCTTGCAAGTGGAAATGAGATAATGTCAAGTGCTGCAAGCACAATGACAACGAAACCTACAATTCCAAAGCTAAGAAGTGTGATAGCACTGGATTTATTATCCTCGGCTTTCTCTTTGTAATTACGGTATGTGCCTTTATGTTCACGTTTTACGTTTTCGGCTGCTTCTGTATCGTCTTCTTCTGCAAAATCCTCTGATAACTCTTGATTATTCTGCATTTCTTTTATTGCCTGAATAGACATGATGCGCATTTTATCTTCATCAGATAATAATCCGTTCTTTTCCTCTGCTTTTTTCTCGGACAATTCCTCGACTAATTCACAACCACAATCTGCACAGACTGTAAAGCCTTCGTAATATTCATTTCGACATTTTGGACACCATGGCATATGGCATTTCCTCCTATTATCATTTGCTATGATTTATATCTTAGTTTGCGGATAAATATTCGTGGATACCTTGAGCTGCTGTTTTACCTGCACCCATAGCAAGAATTACAGTAGCTGCACCTGTTACGGCATCACCACCTGCATATACACCGGCTTTTGATGTAGCACCTGTTTCTTCTTCCGCAATAATACATTTTCTTCTATTGATATCTAAACCTTTTGTTGTAGAAGAAATCAGTGGGTTTGGAGATGTACCGAGAGACATGATAACAGTATCTACATCGATTACAAATTCAGAACCTTCTACTTCTACAGGTCTTCTTCTGCCGGATTCGTCCGGTTCACCAAGTTCCATACGGATACATTTAATACCGTTTACCCAACCATTTTCATCTGTCAGAATTTCAACAGGATTTGTAAGAAGGTCAAAGATAATTCCTTCTTCTTTTGCATGATGAACTTCTTCAACCCTTGCCGGTAATTCTTCTTCGGAACGTCTGTAAACGATATGTACTTCACTGCCAAGACGGAGTGCTGTTCTTGCAGCATCCATTGCTACGTTACCACCACCTACAACAGCCGTTTTCTTCCCACGCATAATTGGTGTGCTGGAATCTTCATTGAACGCTTTCATTAAATTGCTTCTTGTAAGATATTCGTTTGCAGAGAATACACCGTTAGCCTGCTCACCAGGAATTCCCATGAATTTTGGAAGACCTGCACCGGAACCGATAAATACAGCGTCAAAATCCTCTTCATTTAATAATTCATCAATTGTAACGGATTTACCTACAACAACGTTTGTTTCAATTTTAACACCAAGAGATTTTACGTTTTCAATTTCTTTTGCAACTACTTTTTCTTTTGGTAATCTGAATTCAGGAATACCATATACAAGTACGCCGCCCGCTTCATGTAATGCTTCAAAAATAGTTACATTATAGCCCATTTTTGCAAGATCTCCTGCACATGTAAGACCTGCAGGACCGGAACCGATAACAGCTACCTTTTTACCGAGTTTTTCTTTTGCACCTTCCGGTTTGATACCATTTTCTCTGGCCCAGTCTGCTACGAAACGTTCTAATTTGCCGATAGAAACAGGTTCTCCTTTAATACCACGGATACACTTTCCTTCACACTGGCTTTCCTGTGGACATACACGACCACATACTGCAGGAAGTGCAGAGGATTCGCTGATAATCTGGTATGCTGCTTCCATATCATCATTTTTCACTTTTTCGATGAATCCCGGAATGTTAATTGCAACCGGACAACCTTTTACGCACTGTGCGTTTTTACAGTTGATACATCTGCTTGCTTCTTCTATTGCTTCTTCTTTGTTATAGCCAAGACAAACTTCTTCGAAGTTTTTTGCTCTTTCCATTGCATCCTGTTCTCTGACAGGTACTTTCTTTAATACGTCCATTTTATCACTAACACATCTTAGTTGCAGTTACCGCAGCCACCGTGATGTGTATCTCCTTCCTGTTCTTTTAACATTGCTCTTCCTTCGGCAGTTTTATACTGCTGCTGACGTTTCATGGCGTTATCAAAGTCAACTAAATGTCCGTCAAATTCAGGACCGTCAACACATGCAAATTTCACTTCGCCGCCTACAAGTACACGACATGCTCCACACATGCCTGTTCCGTCAACCATGATTGGATTTAAGGAAACAACAGTAGGAAGTTCAAGCTCTTTTGTAAGCTTACATACAAATTTCATCATAATCATTGGACCGATAGCGATACATAAGTCGTATTTCTTGCCTTCATTTACAAGATCCTGAATGGTTGTTGTAACCATACCGGAACGACCGTAAGAGCCATCATCTGTTGTAACATACAAATTAGCTGCAACAGCTTCCATTTCTTTTTCCATAATTAAAATGTCTTTGGATTTTGCACCAACAATTACGTCAGCATCGATTCCATGCTGATGTAACCATTTTACCTGTGGATATACAGGTGCTGTACCAACACCGCCGGCAACAAATAAAATCTTTTTCTGTTTTAAAGAATCTAAATTTTCTTCACATAATTCCGAAGGTCTTCCAAGTGGTCCTACGAAATCAAGGAATGCATCACCTGCCTGTAATTTTGCAAGCTTCATTGTTCCTGCACCAACAATCTGGAATACAATTGTAATGGTTCCTTTTTCTGTGTCATAGTCACAAATTGTTAAAGGAATTCTTTCTCCCTCTTCATCCATTCTTACAATGACAAATTGTCCCGGGAGACAGCTCTTTGCAACTCTTTTTGCTTCTACAACCATTTTAAAGATGTTGTCTGTAAGCTGCTCTCTTTCTAAAATTTTAAACATTTCACTCCTCCTTAGCGTTTCATATTTATTTAAGTCTTTGTGTAGAAAGTGCAAATGTACCTGTTCCGGCATCATATTGCGTTCCATACAAAGATAAATCATATGCATCTACAGCATAATAATTTCCGGTTTTTATTGTTGTAGCATCCGGATTTAAAATATACTCTGAAAAAATATAATAATCGGATTCATCCGTAATACTGGTGCAGCAGGCAAATACATAGACTAATTTGCGGATGTCTTCATTCGAAATAGTTCCGTCTAAACTCATAATCAGACCATTCTCAAATAAGAAAAGCGGAATGACTGCCTGTGCCTGTGAAACAGAATATTGTGTATCGAGTGTAAGATTATAATTACGAACAATAATTTCGCTGGATACATTGTTTTCATCAATAGCAACAAATTTAAAAGAACTTTTTCCAAGAGGCATTGGTAAAAAGCCGTTATACAACGAACTATGACTATCCGGGTCGGAACCATCTGTTGTATAGTAGATTTCGCAACCCTCTTCCGCTGTTATCTGAATTAATTGCGGCTTGTTAAAATCACCACTGTATGCATTTACTTCCGGTGCAAACGGTACAGAAACATCGACATGATAGGTTACTTTTGAAAGCGGACTTTTAATACCGTATTCATTCACGAACATGGCTGTAATAACATAATCTCCGGTTTCTAAAAAGATTGGAGAAATGTACTTGGCAGAATATCTTGTCGGTTCCGAACCATCCATCGTGTAATATATCGTTCCGCTTGTGTTACTTAAAATTTTAAGAGGAATAATTTCGTTATAAGAACCTTCTGTATAATTAAATTGCGGCATATCTGCCATATACTGGGTATATTTTTCTTTTATATCGGTATTTTCACAGCTTTGAAGTAAGCTGTTTAATAATTCGTACTGGTTATTATTTGCATAAAAGCTGACAGCATACGCAAATGCATTATGTAAACCTTCTTCGGAAATATCCTCATACTTTATTAATTCTACAAGAAGATTAGCGTATTCCTCGTCTTGACCAAGCTGCTGATAACATCTTGCCATCTTGAATTTGATTTCTTCATAATTACCGCCTGCGTTTAAGGCAGCCTGTAATTGAATTAAACTGTTTTCATAATCAGATTCTTCCAGCATTTCTTCACTTTGTTTCATAAAATATCCGGCAGATTTCTGATATGTTTTTATGGATAAAACAGTAGTTACCACAATTAATGCGAATACAAATACACATCCAAGACTTAATACAAAATAGTTTTTTTGTTTTTCAAAGCTGTCCGTATATTCTTCATCTTCGTGTATTGTCTCGTCGGAAATGGTTACCATTTCCGCAACATTAAGGAGTGTTTCGTTGATACTGTCTTCTACTTCGGGCTCGAAATCAGGCACCATTTGAATTTCCATACCGCATGCTTCACATATAAGACAGTTTTCAGGAATTTCAGCGCCGCATTTCTGACATATCATACAGTAACCTCCTTTCTTGTTATTAATACAATGTAATATAAAAAAATATATTAATTCTGTAATTCATAAGATGCAACACAATTGTGCATAAGCATTGCAATTGTCATTGGACCAACACCGCCTGGAACAGGGGTAATTGCACTTGTCTTTTCGGCAACATCATCAAAATCAACGTCACCACAAAGTTTATTGTTTTCATTTCTATGAATGCCTACATCAATTACAACTGCGCCTTCTTTAACATAATCCGAAGTAATGAATTTAGGTTTACCGATTGCAACAATTAAAATATCCGCACGTTTTGTTACTTCTTTTAAATCTTTTGTTCTGGAATGGCAAACGGTTACCGTTCCGTTTTCGCGAAGTAATAAAAGAGCCATTGGTTTTCCTACAATGTTACTTCTTCCGATAACAACACACTCTTTACCGGCAATTTCGATACCTGAGCGTTTTAATAACTGAATAATTCCGGCAGGTGTACAGGATACAAATCCTGGCTGACCGATACATAAAGCACCGACACTCTGTGTATGGAAGCCGTCAACATCTTTTTTAGGATCGATTGTACGAATAACAAGATCTTCATCAATATGTTTCGGCAGCGGAAGCTGTACTAAAATACCATTTACAGATGGATCATCATTTAATTTATGTATTAACGCTAATAACTCATCTTCTGTTGTTTCTTCCGGTAATTCGTAGGATAAGGATTTCATACCACAGAATTCACATGCTTTTTTCTTATTATTAACATAAACACTGGAAGCAGGGTCTGCTCCTACCTGAATTACTGCAAGACAAATTTCGATACCTTTTTCTTTATATGCAAGTACCTGTTGTTTGCATTCTTCCTTAATTTGTGCTGAAATTGCTTTTCCGTCAATAATTGAATAACTCAATGTTTTTCCCTCCAAATGTATATAAAATAGAATTGATTAAAACAGAATTGATTAAAACAGACCGGTTATAACGCCATCTGAATTGACATCAATTTGAAATGCTGCTGGTGTTTTAGGGAGTCCTGGCATTGTCATAACAGTTCCTGTCAAAACAACTACAAATCCTGCACCTGCAGATACATACGCTTCACGTACTGTAATGTTAAAGTTTTCCGGCCTGCCAAGCTTTGTCTGATCGTCTGATAAAGAATATTGTGTTTTAGCCATACATACAGGCATATTTCCAAATCCAAGACTTTCAAGCTGCTTCAGCTGTTTTTCTGCAGCTGCAACATAAGAGACGCCGTCGGCACCGTAGATTTCTTTTGCTACTATTTCAATTTTTTCTTTTAATGTTTTTTCATCATCATAGATAACTTTGAAGTTACTTTCTTTCTTCTCTAAAGTATCAAGAACCTTTTGCGCAAGTGCAACACCGCCTGCACCGCCTTTTTCCCATACCTCGGATAATGCAAATTCACAATCTCTGTCTTCACAGAATTTTTGAACAAATGCCAATTCTTCTTTTGTATCTGTAGAAAATGCATTCAAAGTAACAACAACCGGAACACCATACTTTTTCAGGTTTTCCATATGTTTTTCAAGATTGACGATACCTTTTGCAAGTGCTTCAAGATTTTCTGTTCCTAAATCTGCTTTTGCAACGCCACCATTATATTTCAGAGCACGTACTGTTGCTACAAGAACAACCGCATCCGGTTTTAAGCCTGCCATACGGCATTTAATATCGAAGAATTTTTCCGCACCAAGATCTGCACCGAAGCCTGCTTCCGTAATACAATAATCAGCCATTTTAAGAGCTGTTTTTGTAGCACGAACAGAGTTACAGCCATGTGCAATATTGGCAAAAGGACCACCATGCACAAGTGCAGGCGTATGCTCTAAGGTCTGAATCAAGTTTGGTTTTAATGCATCCTTTAATAAAGCTGCCATAGAACCTACAGCGTTTAACTGGCTTGCTGTTACCGGTTCGCCGGCATAATTATATGCCACAACCATTCTGCCAAGACGCTTCTTTAAATCTTCCATATCATCAGACAAACATAAAACGGCCATAATTTCAGATGCAACCGTAATAACAAAGTGATCCTCGCGTACTGTTCCGTCCATTTTATTGCCAAGACCTACAACAATATTTCTAAGAACACGGTCATTCATATCAAGACAGCGCTTCCAGACAACACTTCTTGTATCAATACCAAGCTCATTTCCCTGCTGGATATGATTATCTAATAATGCTGCTAGAAGATTGTTTGCAGAAGTAATCGCATGAAAATCTCCGGTAAAGTGCAAATTCAAATCTTCCATCGGAACAACCTGTGCATAGCCACCGCCTGCGGCACCGCCTTTAATACCAAAGCATGGTCCGAGAGAAGGCTCTCTAAGGGCGATTACAACATTCTTTCCAAGCTTATGAAATGCATCTCCAAGTCCGACGCTTGTTGTTGTTTTTCCTTCGCCTGCCGGAGTAGGATTGATTGCTGTTACAAGAATCAACTTACCATTTTTATTCTCTTTAATTTGATTTATGTATGCGTCGGAAATCTTGGCTTTATACTTTCCGTATAGTTCCAAATCATCCATTGTAATTCCGCATTCCTTAGCAACTTCAATAATTGGTTTCATTACCGCTTCTTGTGCAATCTGAATATCTGTCTTCATAACATTCTCCTGTATTCTAAATAAATAATGATCAAAACAAGATATAAATCAAAAAATTATAAGCTTTCTTCTATGTAACTTTCAAATTGTTCCATACTCATCAATACTTTACGCGGTTTGGTTCCTTCTTCTTCTCCAACCACGCCCGCTTCATATAATTGATCCATAATACGTGCCGCACGATTAAAACCAATTTTGAAAACTCTCTGAAGCATACCGATAGACGCTTTGTCTTTATCAATAATAAACTTACCGGCATCTACAAAATATTCATCTACGTTCGAAGAAGCTTCGTAGCTTCCGGCGGAACTTCCTGAATTTACATTTTTCATTTGCTGTTCAATATCCGGCTGATAAGAACTGATTACATTTTGATCTTTTAAGAAATCAACAACATCCTGAACTTCTCTGTCGGATATAAATGCACCCTGAATACGCGCCGGTTTCGGATAGCCTTGTGGATAAAAAAGCATATCTCCTTTTCCGAGAAGCTTTTCGGCTCCATTCATATCAAGAATTGTTCTGGAATCAACACCACTTGATACCGCAAATGCTACACGGCTTGGCATATTTGCTTTGATTAGTCCGGTAATTACATCAACAGACGGTCTTTGCGTTGCGATAATCAAATGAATACCGGCAGCACGTGCAAGCTGAGCAAGTCTGCAAATAGATTCTTCTACTTCGCCAGGTGCAACCATCATTAAATCAGCAAGCTCGTCTACGACAATCAAAATTTGAGGTAAATCCTGCGGTGCATCTGCCAATCCTTTTTTGCGCATTTCCGCCGCTTTTTGATTATAGCCTTTTAAGTCCCTGACATTTAACTCTGCAAATTTATTGTATCGTTCGGTCATTTCGGCAACACCCCAGTGAAGTGCTCCTGCCGCTTTCTTAGGATCTGTTACAACCGGAATCAACAAGTGTGGTATTCCGTTGTATACACTAAGCTCAACCACCTTCGGGTCAATCATAATCAGTTTTACTTCATCAGGATGAGCCTTATATAAAATACTCATAATAATGGTATTGATACAAACTGATTTTCCGGAGCCTGTTGAACCTGCAATTAACATATGTGGCATTTTGGCGATATCGGTGACAACCGTTTGTCCGCCGATATCTTTACCAACCGCAAAAACAAGTTTTGACGGAAAATCCTTATATGTTTTTGTTTCTAATAAATCACGGAAACATACCGTTGCGTTTTCTTTGTTTGGAACCTCAATGCCAACTGCTGCTTTCCCCGGAATCGGTGCTTCAATTCGAATATCCGTAGCAGCAAGATTTAATTTGATATCATCTGCCAGACCAACAATTTTACTTACCTTTACACCTTGCTCCGGCTGTAATTCATACCGTGTAACAGAAGGCCCCTGACTAATATCCGTAACAGTAACTTTAACCCCGAAGGTTTTCAGCGTTTCCTGTAAACGTAACGCGGTTTCTTTTAATTCCCTGCTGGAATCACCGCTATTTTTACCGGTTCCCTTCTGCAACAAACTGAGTGGCGGAAAAACATACTTTTTATTAGCAATTGGTGTTTTCTTTTGTACCGTTGAAGGTTGCTGCTTTGTTACCGGAGTGGATGTGGATTCCACAGGTTTTGCAGTCAAAGCCTCTGCTTTTCTTGGCGAAAATTCCGTAACCGGTTCAGGAATTGCCCGAATGGATTCTTCGTATTTTTTATCAGGCAAATCGTTTACATGAATTTGTCTGTAATCAGTTACCACTGCATTATCCGGTTCTAAAATGATATCTGCTTCATCATAGTCCGCTTCACTATAGTTATAATCCATATCCTGAATCGTAATTTCATGCATGTCATCACGAATTTTTAGAGCTTCTTCACGTTCTGTTAACGTAAGGTCCATGCTGACACCGCGTACTTTTTTATCACGTCTTAAAATTTCTTCGTTTTCAGCCTCTTCTGCTTTTAAACGTTTTTCCAGATTTTTTTCTTCCTGAATACGTTTTTTGTCACGTTGTTTTTCTTCACGTTCTAAGGCAAGACGTTCTTTTCTGTCACGGTTTTGCATCCGCCTCATTTCGTATTCTTCCCGTCTTCTGGCATTATCTTCCCTGGATGCTTCTGCAAGATGTCTTCCACTCTCCTTAGCACCACGGATAATAGATTTTTCTGTTAACAGAACAATGCAAATAAGACCCGCAACAATAATCAGTAAGACAGTCCCTGTAGTTGCAAGATACTTATAACTGAAATATGTCAAAAGACCCGCAAACAAACCTCCGCCATTATGATTTTGGGATGAATTTTTATAAAAGGCTAAAACCTCGCACTTTTCCATGGAAAAAACATTCCCGACAAGAAGTTCACATACCATTCCCAGCAAGAAAAACAATACTATTCCTGCAATTAGTTTTCTTTTTGCAGCAGAGCTTCCCTGATTAATCGTTGAAAAACTCATTGCTACAAAGAAAAGAACCGGTGTAGGGTATGCCAGTAATCCGAAAAGACCAAACTGTATATCGCTTAAGATTTTCCCAAAATCACCAACAATGCCAAAATTGCACAAAAACAAAAGGACGCACACTGCAAAAACAACAATTAATAAAATTTCATTTACTAATGTGTTATCGAGAGGTTCCTGAACACG
>SVFS01000072.1 GCA_015056725.1 Lachnospiraceae bacterium
CTTTCTTTTCAATTTCATCATACGCAGATGGATGGTGCTCACGCAGGTAGATTTTTGGCGAATTTACAAAATGAAATTAGTAGTCTGAAATAGATAGATTGGAGTAATACAGAGAGTAAACTTTCAGTTTCACGGAGAGTCAAATTCCATTTTTTCACACAATATAAACCGTTAGATATATACTAGTTTATCAAAACATCAATCGACCAATCTGGTCAATCAAGAAAGGCAAACAAATGGGCGTAGAAATCGAAAGAAAATTTTTAATCAAACAATTATCGGAGAATTTAGAATCATATCCATATCACGAAATCATGCAGGCATATCTATGTACGGATCCGGTCATCCGTATCCGCAAACAAGATGATGAGTATTATTTGACATACAAAGGAAAAGGGCTTTTATGCCGAGAAGAGTATAACCTTCCATTAAATAAAGACGCTTATGAACATTTGTTAGAAAAAGCTGACGGGAATGTCATTTCTAAAAAGCGCTATGAAATCCCACTCTCTTCTGCTGAGATTAATGCGGAATGTATTCAAGCTTTAAACGGCTCTGCATTAACACTTGAACTGGACATTTTCGACGCACCATTCTCACCACTTATTCTTGCGGAGATTGAATTTCCTAATCAGGAAGCCGCCGATACATTCCAAATGCTCTCCTGGTTTTCTGAAGATGTAACTGAAAATAAAGAATATCATAACTCTAATATGAGTAAACGTATTTTTGAATCGTAAACAAACTATATGCATATTCTATATTCTCTACAGATAGGACATTTGTGAAATTTTGGTTTTCGACTGTAGAGCTAAGGTTTTTTCATCTCTCTACGGTCAATTAGTTTGTTACATATTGGTTTTCGACTGTAGAGTTAAGTTTTTTCCAGCTCTCTACGGTCAATTAGCTTGTTGGATATTGGTTTCCGACTGTAGAGTTATGAATTTTTCCAATCTCTACGGTCAATTAATTTGTTACATATTGGTTTTCGACTGTAGAGCTAAGGTTTTTTCATCTCTCTACGGTCAATTAGTTTGTTACATATTGGTTTCCGACTGTAGAGTTATGATTTTTTCTAATCTCTACTGTCAAATAGTTTGTTGCATATTGGTTTTTGACTGTAGAGTCAAGGTTTCCCCTATCTTCTACAGTCGATAATATCACTATATTAAAAAACATTCAGACATTTACCGCACGTATAATTTTGTCATCTCATACATCTTCTCTGCAAGTCCTTCCGGTATGTCTTCTTTTGTAAGTCTCCATTTCCAATTTGTGCCAAGTGTAGACGGATGATTCATTCTTGCACTATTATCAAGTCCAAGATAATCCTGCATCGGAATAATCGCTGTATCTGCTGTTGATGCAAGTGCCGTTCTGATTAGTGCCCATCTAAAATCTTTACGTTGTTTAACGCCGATATATTTCATTGCATATGACACGTCTTTGCGATTCGCTATCTTCATCCAGCCCTCAATCGTATCATTGTCGTGTGTTCCTGTATAAACTACACAATTCTGATTATAATTATGTGGTAAATAATCGCTTGGTTCTCTGGAATCGAAAGCAAACAGCAATACTTTCATTCCCGGATAGCCGGATTTTTTCACAAGCTTTCGCACGCTTGGTGTAAGGAATCCTAAATCTTCTGCAATTACCTCTTTCTTTCCAAGCTTTTCTTTCATGACACGGAAAATATCATATCCCGGTCCCTGTTCCCAATGACCGTTCTCTGCAGTTTCATCACCATAAGGAATGGAATAGTATTCATCAAATCCTCTGAAATGATCAATACGCAAAATGTCATACAGTTTGTAACATTGCGCGATTCGTCTCATCCACCACTCATAATCTGTCTGTGCATGATGCTCCCATTTATATAACGGGTTACCCCAAAGCTGACCTGTAGCAGAAAATGCATCAGGAGGACAGCCTGCCACTGCTATCGGAACCAAATCTTCATCCAACTGGAAAAGCTGTGGATTGGACCATGTATCGGCTGAATCAAGTGCCACATAAATAGGAATATCTCCTACGATTTTGATTCCTTTTTTATTAGCATAATCCTTTAATTGAAACCATTGCTTTGCAAAGAAAAACTGCTGGAACATTACAAATTCCATTTCTTCGGCATATTTTTCCGCATACTTTTTCATTGCTGCAGGTTTTCGGAACTTAATATCTTCATCCCATAAAAGCCAGCTTTTTTCATCAAAGGAACGTTTTACTGCTGTATATAATGCATAATCTGTAAGCCAGAAAGCATTTTCCTCACAAAATGCCTTGAATTCCGCATCCTTAGAAATTCCGCTTGCCTTATATGCCTTTCGTAGCAAATCAAATCTGCTGTAATATATTTTTTCATAGTCTACATAATGCTCATTATTACCATAGTCACTATTCTCACACTCCTGGGCTGTCAGCCACCCTTTTGCAATCAGTTCTTCCAAATCAATGAAGTACGGATTTCCTGCAAATGTAGAAAAGGACTGATATGGTGAATCTCCGTAGCCTGTCGGACCAAGCGGCAGTATCTGCCACAAACTCTGTCCCGCCTTTTCCAAAAAATCCACAAAATCATAACATTCTTTTGAAAAAGCTCCGATTCCGTATTTTGACGGAATACTTGTAATCGGCATCAGCACACCACTTCTTCTCATCATGTTCCCTCCATCTTTTGACATAATTTAACCTTTTACCGCGCCTGCAATAACACCTTCTATTATATACTTTTGGCATATCATATAGAAGATGATAATCGGAATAATTGCAAGTACGAGCATTGCCATCATGGCACCCATATCGACCGAACCGTATCCTCCTTTCAGATACTGGACTGCGATTGGAATCGTTTTATACTTTTTAATATCCAGTACAAGATATGGAAGCAGATAATCGTTCCAAATCCACATCGCCTGTAAAATTGCTACTGTGATACAGGTCGGCTTCAAAATCGGTAGTACTACCCGGAAATATGTCTGGAGTGGATTACATCCATCTATCATGGCCGCTTCTTCGATTTCCAGCGGAATTGCTTTTACAAATCCGCAGAACATAAATACTGCAAGTCCGGCTCCAAATCCCAGATATACAAAGACAATACCAAAAGGGTTATCAAAACGAAGTATATCAGCAACTTTGGAAAGTGTAAACATTACCATTTGAAACGGAATAATCATTGAGAACACACAAAGGTAATAAATACCCGTTGTGAACTGATTTTTTACTCTTGTAATGTACCATCCGCACATGGAAGTACATAGTACAATTAAAAACACCGCAAATACCGTAATAAACAGTGAATAGCCAAATGCCCGGATAAAATCCGTCTTTTCAATACCGTTCGTATAGTTATCAATACCAACGAAGGATTTTTTTGAAGTAAAGAAAAACTGCTCCAGTGCACTTCCTTCTTTAGAACCTACAGAAGACGGCAGTTTAAAAGGCTCCTTGCTAATATATGTCCTTTTCTTAAAAGAATTTAGCAATACGATAAAAATCGGAGATACCCATAATACTGAAATAATAGAAAAAAGTATCGTTAACAATATACCATGTTTTGCTTTTCTTACGCTACTCATTACTGCTGTACCTCCTTTCCTCTTGTCAGCCTAAGCTGCACAAGTGCAATCAATGCTACTAAAATAAAAAACACCACTGCCTTTGCCTGACCTACACCTTCCCAACCGGTTCGCCCATAGAACGTATTATAAATGTTTAATGCCAGAAGCTCTGATCTATCTGCAGGCTGACCTGCTGTCAAAGCAAGGTTTTGGTCAAAAAGTTTGAAGGAGTTTGTTAATGTCAGGAAGGTACAAATTGTAATAGACGGCATTACCATCGGAAGTGTTACATTCCGTAATACCTGCGTACTGTTGGCTCCGTCAATTTTGGCCGCTTCAATGAGCTCTGTCGGAATATTCTGAATTCCCGCAATATAAATAATCATCATATAACCAATTTGCTGCCAGTTTATTAAAATAACCAACCCCCAGAAGCCGTAGCTCGCCGAAAAGGTAAGTGTCTTATTGAAATAGAGTAAAACGCCATTAAATATCAGCTGCCAGATATATCCAAGTACAATACCACCAATTAAATTTGGCATAAAAAATACGGTTCTGAATACATTTGTTCCTTTAATTCCTTTTGTCAAAAGCATTGCTACCGTAAAAGCAATCACATTGATTGTAAGTACAGAAGCTATTGTAAATAATGCTGTATACCAAAGTGCATGTATAAAAGTTGCATCTTTGAAAATTTCAAAATAATTATTCACGCCTACAAAAGCAGCATCTGTAATAGTAGTAAATTCACAAAAGGATAAATAGATTCCTAAAATGAATGGAATCAGAAAAAATGTTACAAATGCCAACAACGTCGGAAGTGCAAATATTGGGAAATACTTTTTCATTGATTTTTCCATATCCGTGTTCCTTTCTCCCTGACTGTTTTTTTCTAAAACAGGGTGAATGAATACTCACTCACCCCGAAGTATACAAAATCTTATTTATTTGCTGCAGCATACTCTGTTGCCCAGCCGTCTACAAATGCTGTTTCAACTGCTGCCCAGTCACCTGTACCTTGTGCATATTCAAGTAATGCAGAACCCACATTGCTTTTCCATTCGTCAGAAGGAATGGTTGAGAAATTCCAAGACACCGATGTTTTACCTTCTTCAATGTAAGCCTCTGCTTCAGCAACCAGTGGGTTGCTTGTCGCATAACTATCATCAAATGTTGTAAACGGTGTCACGAATCCCATCCGGTTAACTAAGGCATCACGTCCTATATCAGATGTGATAATCCATTCAAGGAATGCAAGCGTTGCATCAATATCTTCCTGTGAAACGTTTTTATTTACACACCAGTAATTTTCAGAACCTGTACAAAGTCCCTGGTTTTCTTCACCTTCTACACCAATATAGATTGGAAGCATCCCAATTTCTTCATCTGTCAGACCATCCGCTGTGATATCACCGTAAGCCCAAGTACCATTCTGATAGAACACTGCTTCTCCGGAAGCAAATTCTGCTGCCGCATCTTCACCTGTCTTCGAGGAAAGAAGTGCTTTGTCAGTTGTGGAATTATTAATGTAAAGGTCCCAAATCTGTTTATAATTTTCAAGGTAAAGACCTTCAATAGCATCTGTTGCACCAATTCCTTTTTCTTTGTATTCGTAGTAAATCGGAAGGTTTGCAAGGTGTGTTTTAAACCTCCAGTCCGAAGAAGAATCCATACCGGCAGATGTAAATGCACCTTCGACACCAAGCTCGTCAGCTCTCTTCTGGATGTCTTCTGCTACTGCTTTTAATGTTTCAAAGTTTGTAATTTCCGAAGCATCTGAAATTACCGCACCGTCAAGTTCACAGTAATCAGCTAACAATGTTTTATTATAAATAAGCCCATATGTTTCAATAGCATATGCAATGCCGAGTACTTCGTCATTATCGCTGAACAAGGCAAACTCATCACTCTTTAAGTTTTGATAAATAGCACTATCTTTTAAGTCATAGCAATAATCTTTCCAAGAAACCAAGCCTACAGGTCCGTTTACCTGGAATAATGTAGGTGCTTCGGTTTTAGCCATTTCGGATTTTAATGTAGATTCATAGGTTCCGGAAGCTGCCGTAATTACTGTTACAGGCACTCCTGTTTCCTCTGTATAAGCTGCTGCCAAGTCATTCCACTGCTGATCCTGTTCCGGTTTAAAATTCAAATAATATACAGAACCTTCCTCTTTCTTATCAGCTGCTTCCCCTGATGAAGCATCTTCTTTTGTATTTTCTTCTGCATCTGCCGGTGTTTCAGCAGGAGTTTCCTTGTTGCCACAGCCTGCCAGCAATGTGAAAACCATTGCTATGCATAGTAATGCACTTAAAAGTTTCTTTTTCATAATATTGTTCTCCTTTTCTGATTGAACATGTTTCTGATAAAATAGTTTTTCCAGTTTATTATGGCTTATACTTATTTTTAATAAGTACTCCATTTTCTTTTTGACACATAAAAAACACCACCGAAATTTTCGGTGGTGTTACATTTATTTCACATATTTATTTATCACTTCTAATGTTGCATCAATATCAAACGGTTTATTCAGATATTCATTCATTCCTGCTTCCTTCGTACGCTGAATATCCTCTTCATTTCTGCTTGCCGTAAGTGCAATAATCGGAATCGTACCGGCATTTTCCTTACTACTGGAACGAATCAGCTTGGTTGCTTCAATTCCATCCATTCCAGGCATCATAACATCCATCAGAATAAGGTCGATTTCTTCTGCCGGAAGCTTTTCAAACTGTTCCACTGCCTCTTTTCCGTCCTTCGCAAGATGTACATAAATGCCCTCTTCTTCAAGCATATATTGTGCTACGTCCATATTTATTTGATTGTCTTCTACTAAAAGTATTTTAACCGTTTTAGAAAAAGTTACTTTTTCTTCTTGGGTCTGTGCAATCAGAAATTCATCTACATCACTTTCTTTTTCTACACTGGAACCTACATCAATACGCCGTACTGTAAGTTCCTGTTGTCCTTGCTTTTTCTTCCGCCCCTTATCAGCCTTACGATTATGGTTCAGCGGAAAAAATGATAAAACAATAAATCCAATTGTAAGTATAGCCAAGATAGATGCAACAATTTTTATTCCTGAAGCTGCTGCCAACATTTTGTAACTTCCCAATATTGCAGGCTCGTCTTCTATGATTACGTAGGTATCTTCTATCGGCTGCGGAGGTGCTGTCATGTCCTCATAAAGGAACACGGCACCCAGCATGAAAATACACGCAATCCATAATTTGACAATTCTGCCAATCAGAATTCTGCGTCGGTCTCTACTTCCCCTCTGAGTCGATATCTTCATATCAAATACGCCTTTCATGTCAATACTAAAATATTGTAACACAAAAGGCGTTTTTAACTCAATATCTAAAACATTCTTTCACGATAAGAAACTGCAATTTTACTAAATTTCTCTTGGCAGATGCCATACATCACGGTTGTATTCTTCAATTGTTCTGTCAGAAGAGAAGAAACCTGCTTTGGCGATGTTTGTCAACATCATACGTTTCCATTTTGCCTGATCTTTGTAATCTGCAAACATCTGATCTTTCACTTTAATATAATCTTCTAAATCAAGAAGTGTCATGAACCAGTCTTTATTTAAAAGTTCATTGTAAAGTCTTTCTAAGTTTTCCTTATGCCCTACCTTTAAAGCTTCCTTACTTACAATAAAATCCACAGCTTCTTTGATAACTTTGCTGTTTTTGTAGTAATCCTTAGAAACATAATCTGCTTTTTCGTAATGCTTGATAACTGTATCAGAATCTTCACCGAAGATATAGATATTGTCATCACCAACTAAGTCATGGATTTCCACGTTAGCACCGTCTGCCGTTCCAAGGGTTACCGCACCGTTTAACATAAACTTCATGTTACCTGTACCGGAAGCTTCTTTGGAAGCAAGGGAAATCTGTTCTGAAACATCACATGCCGGAATAATTCTTTCCGCATAGGATACATTATAGTTTTCTACCATGAGGACTGTCATATATGGGCTTACATCAGGATCATTATTTACGATTTCCTGAAGCACTAACAGTAAGTGGATAATATCTCTTGCAATCACATAAGCAGGAGCAGCTTTTGCACCAAAAATAAAGGTAAGCGGAGTTTCCGGTTTCTTGCCGGACTTAATTTCCAGATACTTATGAATAATATAAAGTGCATTCATCTGCTGACGTTTGTATTCATGAAGTCTCTTAACCTGAATATCAAAAATAGAATCCGGATTCAGTGTTACTCCTTCTACTTCTTTTACATAGTCTACAAGTGCCTGCTTTTTGCCTTTTTTAATTTCAGCAATTTTATCAAGTACTGTTTCGTCATCGATAAATTCAAGAAGCTTTTCAAGGTCAGCTGCATTTTTCTTATAGCCGTCACCGATTAACTCACTAATAAGATTTGTGAGTTCTTTATTACAAGACAGAAGCCATCTACGGAACGTAATACCATTTGTCTTATTGTTGAACTTTTCAGGATAAAGCTTGTAAAAATGATTTAATTCCGTATCCTTTAAGATTTCTGTATGAATCGCTGCTACACCATTGATAGAGAATCCGTAATGGATATCGATATGTGCCATGTGCACACGGTTATCCTTGTCAATAATCTGTACTTTTTCATTCTTTGGATATTTTGCACGTACTCTCTTGTCTAATTCCTTGATAATCGGAACGAGCTGCGGTACTACTTTTTCTAAATATTTAAGCGGCCATTTTTCCAAAGCTTCTGCCAGAATTGTATGGTTTGTATACGCACATGTTTTGCTTACTACATCAATCGCTTCATCCATTGTGAAAGCTTTGTCTTCTACGAGAATACGAATCAATTCCGGAATCACCATTGTCGGATGTGTATCGTTAATCTGGATTACGCAATGGTCATAAAGCTTACGAAGGTCGTACTGCTTTTCTTTCATTTCATGAAGAATAAGCTGTGCACCATTGCTTACCATGAAATACTGCTGATAAATACGGAGTAAATTTCCTGCTTCGTCAGAATCATCAGGATATAAGAATAATGTCAGATTCTTTTTAATTTCTTCTTTATCAAAGGAAATACCCTTCTTTACAATGCTTTCATCTACAGATTCAATATCAAATAAATGAAGCTTGTTAATTCCTTCATTGTAACCAATAACATCAATGTCATATAATCTGGATTTTACGGTAAAATCGCCAAATTTTACGTCGAAGCATGTGTCCGTTTTATTTAACCAGGAATCGTCTTCAATCCATGCATTTGGCTGTGCATCCTGAAGTTTATCGTTAAAGACCTGTTTAAATAATCCAAAATGGTAATTTAAACCGATACCGTCTCCCGGAAGTCCGAGTGTTGCAATTGAATCAAGAAAACATGCAGCAAGTCTTCCAAGACCACCGTTTCCAAGAGATGGTTCCGGTTCGATTTCTTCGATTTTAGATAACTGTTTGCCATGCTTAGCAAGTACCTTTTCTAATTCTTCATAAATACCTAAGTTAATTAAATTGTTAGATAACAGTTTACCAATCAAAAATTCTGCAGAAATGTAATATAATTTCTTTTCGCCTTCAATTGGACCTGTTAAATATGCAAGCTCTTTTACGAGCTCTAACACGATAACATACACTTCCTTATCATCACAGTTCTTTAATTCCTTACCGAATTTTTCCTGCGCTCTTGTTGAAAGCCGCTGTTCCATGTTCATTAAAATTACATCTTTTTGCATCTGTGCCTGTGCCATAATCTGCCTCCTTAAAGTCTGCTTGTTATCATTTATTTATACAGTTTGAAACTATTTTATCCGTTTTTACAACATGATATGTCTGTGTTTGTAATTTCCGCATATTTCCATTTTTAACAAATAATATCCAGATATTGCATTCTCTCTACGGTATGTCTCGTAACAACCCTTTGTCCTTCTTCACCACCAAGAAGATTCCCCATTTCCTGTACCGCTTCTGCAGATACTTCTGCAAAATACTGTTTAATGGTGTTCATCTGCTTACCGGCATATCCCATTAGATTCAGTCCATCAAAGCCACACACCGGACGGAAAATATCCATTTCTATCAGTGCACGCATCGCGCCAATTGCCATCAAGTCCGAACTGCATACAATCACATCATTTTTCTTTGCATACTGGAATGTAATGTTTCTGGATTTCAGCTCGCTGAAATCGCCGTGTCTGACAAATAGCCGGCAATCCAATTCCTTTGCCAGTTCTTCCATCCCTTCCAAGCGTTGCATGGATGAATAAGAATTTTTATCTCCGGCAATATAGAGAATCTTCTCAGACGGATTTTCCTCTATGGTTTTCCGTGCAACCTCCATTTGTGCCGCCTTGTGGTCTACTCCCACGGAAGAAGTGTTTTCATCCACATAAGGTACATCAATGAGTACTGTCCTAAACACACCGGACTTTACAAGTTCCCACAAAGTCTTTTCCTTATCAGTCAGACCATATATGATAATGCCCTCAATATTTTGAATCTTGAAATACTGTATCATTTCTTCTACTGTTTTATCCTCTAACATAGAAAAAAATACAGTAATCAAATCCAGCTTCATTTCCTGTGCTTTATGGATACCACCTGACAGGTACTGCATGTTGATTTCCTGAATCGCAGTATTTTTTCCTTTCATATTCAGAAGAAGTGCTATTCTTCCTGCCTTTTTAGAAGACAACGCTGCGGCAATGGAATTCGGTACAAAGTTTAGTTCCTGAATCGCTTCATGTACCTTCTTTTTTGTATCCTCACTAACTCCCGGATATCCATTTAAAACCTTTGATACCGTAGAAATCGCTACACCCGCTTGTCTTGCTACGTCTTTAATCGAAACCATTTTTGACTCCTTTAGGAAAACGTTTTCTATGTCGTCTAAAAAAATAACGCTTGTCGGAAAACGTTTTCTTTCGCATAGGATACACAAAAAAATATCCTCTGTCAAGAGTAATATTCTTAAAATATTATTCTGACAGAGGAACGATATCCTTTTCTATATATCCATGTCTTCCAATATCTTCTGATAGAAGTACAAGCCTAGGAATCTTTCAAATTTGATTCCCGCCTTCTTTACATGCCCACAAAGTTCATAGCCACATTTTTCAAACAGGCGGCAACTCTCTGTATTTTCCGTACTAATAATGGAAATCAGTGTTACAAGTCCTAATTCTTTTGCACGCTCTTCCAGATGTGCAACAACTTCCTTACCAAGTCCTTTTCCACAAAAATCTTTATGGAGATATAAGGTAATCTCATAAGTCTTATCAAATGCCTGTTTCTTTTCATCATAAGGTTTTAGCAGTCCGAAACCGGCTTCTGTCCCGTCTGCAAAATATCGATATGCAACCGTCTTTTCATCTTCTATTTTATAATAGTCCGCAAATTCTTTTTCACTTACCGGTATCGTAGCATAAGTAGCTGTTGTATTTTCTACATAATAGTTATAAATTGCCGTTGCCTGACTGCAATTATTTATATTCAATTTCTGAACTGATATTTTCATCGTATCACTTTCTATCGTCGAATTTGTT
>SVFS01000073.1 GCA_015056725.1 Lachnospiraceae bacterium
GGCTTAGCCTGCTGTGGTCTTTGTGGTTGTCTTTCCTGTTGTGGTCTTTGTGGCTGTCTTTCCTGCTGTCTCTGCGGCTGTCTTTGTGGCTGTCTTCTTGCCGGCTGACTTGGCTGACTTTTCTTTGGCTGTGGTTTCTCTGCCACTTTGCGTCTTACCGGCTTTGGTTCTTCGAAATCATCATCGTCATCTTCATCATCTTCGTCGTCATCGTCATCTTCATCATCATAATCATCAAGCGATTCATGCCATTTCAGACCAAAGAATGCTGCTGCTCCAAGTGCAAGTACTAAAAGCACTGCCAAAACAATTACAGCAACCTTCATACTGGAAACCTTTCCTTCCATGATTTCCATATTGTTTGCATTGATTGACTCTGCCGCCAATAAATCATCGAGTTTCATTCTTCTGTTTTCAATATGGTCATATACATACCATGCCTCTACGCCATCATTTCCTGCTGTATAAACCATTTCATAGTCATCATTGCTTGAAACAGGTTCTTCCACCGGCATATCAGCATACACATCTTCCAACGCTTCTTCTGCTGCTACTTCATCTGCCGGTGCTTCTCCCTCAGTAGCCTCCGGTGCTGCTTCGCCTTCACCGATTTTTACCAAATCATAACGCACAAAGCCTGTTACTTCCGAACCATTATTAATAAATTTTACCTGATACCACGTTTTATTATCTGTACCTGTTGCAGTACCGGTAATCGTTACCGCTACTCCCTGTTTTACAGTTGCTACTTTTCCGGCATCTGTACTTGCCTGTTTACGCACATTTGTATTATCATTGACAATCGTTGCACTCTGATTGTCAATCGGTGTTACTACTGTTTCCGGTACGGATGCAGCTGCATCGCCGTCAGACTTTTGTGCAAAATCCGAACGGATATAGCCTGTTCCGTTATTGATGGAAATCTTATACCATACCTTACCATCTGCACCTGTTTCTTCTGCACTTCCTTCAAAAGTAGCACCACTTTTTACATTGGCAACGATTTCGCTTGTTGCATCTGCTTTGGAACGAATATTAACAGCATCTCCTGTTACTTTTACGGAAAACGCCATACTCGTAGAATCCCATAACATAAAACCAAGCACCATTACTACTGCTGCCATGAAAATCTTCAGATGTTTCTTGCTAATTATCAACTTCATTTTGTCCTCTTTTCTGTAGCACCTTCTCTTACTACACACATCTTTATCTATTGTAATCCTTAACAGGTTACATTCTAATTACGCTTCATCAATCGCTTTACCGATATCATTTCTCATATATTTATTTGCGAAAGATATACGTTTTGTAGCTTCATATGCATTAGCTCTTGCCTGTTTCAAATCGTCACCTTTTGCTGTGATACCAAGTACACGACCACCATTTGTCACGATTTTTCCTGCTTCGTTTTTCTTTGTTCCGGCATGGAAACAGAAATACTGTTCATTGTCAAAGTCATCCAGGCCTTCGATTTCAAAGCCTTTGTCATAAGCAAGCGGATAACCGTCAGATGCAAGCACTACACATACTGCTGCATTATCTTCAAACTGTAAATCTATTTTATCCAAGTTTCCGTCAATACATGCTTCCACTACATCAATGATATCATTTTTCATTCTCGGAAGTACAACCTGTGCTTCCGGATCACCGAACCTTGCATTGTATTCCAGCACTCTCGGTCCCTTCGGTGTCAACATCAGTCCAAAGAAAATAACACCTTTAAATTCTCTTCCTTCTGCTGCCATCGCATCTACCGTTGCCTGATATACATATTTCTTACAGAACTCATCCACTTCTGTTGTATAGAATGGACTTGGAGAAAATGTACCCATACCACCTGTATTTAAGCCCTGATCGCCATCTTTTGCTCTCTTATGGTCCTGTGCGGAAGACATAATTTTGATAGTCTTTCCGTCTACAAAAGATAACACAGATACTTCACGGCCTGTCATAAACTCTTCTACTACCATGCGGTTTCCTGCACTACCGAATTTCTTATCCTGCATGATTTCTTTTACGCCCGCCATAGCCTGTTCTTTATCTTCACAAATTAATACACCCTTACCAAGTGCAAGTCCATCTGCTTTAAGAACGATTGGGTATTCGGAAGTTTCCAGATATTTCATAGCTTCCTGCGGATCATCAAAGGTTTCGTAAGCTGCTGTCGGAATATTGTATTTTTTCATCAAGTCTTTAGAAAAAGCTTTACTTCCTTCCAGAATCGCAGCATTCTTTCTTGGACCAAATGTACGGATTCCTGCTGCTTCAAGTTCATCCACAAGACCGCCTACCAGCGGATCATCCATACCTACGATTACTAAATCAATTTCTTTTTCTTTTGCAAAAGCAACGATTTTATCAAATTCCATTGCTCCGATTGGTGCAAGCTCTGCAATCTCACCGATACCTGCATTTCCCGGTGCACAATAAATTTTAGAAACTCTGCTGCTCTTTTTCACACTTGTTGCAATAGCATGTTCTCTACCGCCGCTGCCTACAATTAAAACCTTCATCTTTTTCGTTCCTTTCGGATTATTTTTAGCGGATAACCGCTTTACCATCTTCTACCGTGAGTCTTCCCTCTGCAATTAAAGAAATTGCCTCCGGAAGAATGTTCCATTCTGCCTGTTCCATAACACGTCTTTGTAAGACTTCCGGTGTATCTCCCGGCTCTACCATAACAGGCTTCTGCAAAATAATAGGACCTGTATCTGTTCCTTCATCCACAAAATGTACTGTAGCACCTACTACTTTTACACCTCTTGCAAGAGCAGCTTCATGCACCTTCAGTCCATAATAGCCGGTTCCGCAAAACGCAGGAATCAGACTTGGATGGATATTGATAATACGGTTCCGATATGCCTGAATCATGGCTTCCGGAATCACCACAAGGAAACCTGCAAGTACGATTAAATCAGGTTTTGCATTGTCTACCGCCGTCAAAAGAGCTTCATTAAACTCAACTCTTGTTGCAAAGCTTTTCGGAGAAATACATTCCGCTTCAATACCTGCTTTTTCGGCTCTTTCCAGTGCATATACGCCCGGATTATTACTGATAACCTTTACAAGCTTCGTATTTTTAATCGTACCGTCTGCTACTTTATCAATAATCGCCTGTAAATTGGTACCACCACCGGACACGCAGACTAAAACTCTGAGTGGCTCATTTCTTAGCATAAAGTTACTCCTTTTTCACCTGCTTTGATTTCGCCTACGATATAGCATGTATCGCCTGCAAGTTTAATAGCTTCCATTGTTTTTTCTACATCTGCTTTATCTACTGCAACGATCATACCAAGACCCATGTTGAATGTGTTATACATCATAGTCTCTTCGATGCCGCCTGTTTTCTGTAATAATTTGAAAATAGCCGGAATTTCGTAAGAATCTTTTCTTACAACAGCATGCATTCCTTCAGGAAGCATTCTCGGAATATTTTCATAGAAACCACCACCTGTAATGTGGCTGCAGGCTTTTACTGTAACACCTGCGTTTTTGATTTCTTTTAACGCTTTAACATAAATTCTTGTCGGAGCAATCAGTGCTTCGCCAAGTGTTGTGCCAAGTTCATCATAATATGTATCAAGGCTTTCTTTTGTCATTTCAAATACTTTACGTACAAGAGAGAAACCGTTGCTGTGTACACCGGAGCTTGCCATACCGATAAGCACGTCGCCTTCTGCAAGGTCTTTCCCTGTGATAATGTCTTTTTCATCTACCACACCAACTGCAAAACCTGCAAGATCGTAATCATCTTCCGGCATAAGTCCCGGATGTTCTGCTGTTTCACCACCAATTAAAGCAGCACCGGACTGAAGACATCCTTCTGCCACACCTTTTACGATTGTAGCAATCTTTTCAGGATAGTTTTTTCCACATGCAATATAATCTAAGAAGAATAACGGTTCACCACCTGCACAGGCGATATCATTTACACACATAGCTACACAGTCGATACCGATTGTGTCATGTTTGTCCATGATAAATGCAAGTTTTACCTTTGTACCGCATCCGTCTGTACCGGATACTAAAGTAGGTTTTTCCATATCTTTAATCTTTTCAAGAGAAAATGCACCTGAAAATCCACCAAGACCACCAAGTACTTCCGGTCTCATAGTTTTCTTTACATGTTCTTTCATAAGTTCTACTGATTTGTAACCAGCTTCAATGTCTACGCCTGCTTTTTTGTAATCCATTATTCCAACCTCACTGTATTTGTATTTTATGATGCACGATTATCGTGCCTGGTTTTCCGTCTAACTATTTTGTATAGTTTTTATAGCCAACTTCCTGTAACTTCTGGTCCTTAGCCTGTACTTCCTGTTTCATGTTTTCGCTGTAATCTTTCAATTTTGCAAGAAGTTCTGCATCACTTGTAGCAAGAATCTTTGCTGCAAGAAGACCTGCATTCATACCTCCGTTAATTGCCACTGTTGCAACAGGAATACCGGATGGCATCTGCACGATAGAATATAAAGAATCTCTTCCTCCAAGACTTGTTGTATGCATTGGAATACCGATAACAGGCATTGGGAAGATTGCTGCACACATACCCGGCAAGTGAGCCGCCATACCTGCACCTGCAATAATTACTTTAAAGCCTTTTTCTTCTGCACTCTTTGCATATTCAAAAAAAATATCCGGCTCTCTGTGTGCAGAGATAATTGTCATCTCATAACTAATTCCTAATTTGTCTAATATATCAGCAGCTTTTGCCATTACAGGCATATCAGAATCACTGCCCATTACAATACCAACTTTTGCCATCTTAGTCCTCCTAATGTTTTATAGAAAATCATGCACACTCTTTTGCAAAAAACTACATGATTTTACAATTCTTGTCATAACTCCAAATTTCATTGTATCGAAAAATGCGTATCTTCGCAATATAGGAAAGTACCAAAAAATTGCAGAAATACCGTCATTTCATATCCTTTTAGTCATCTTCCCCAAATGGCTCGTTCAGTTTTTCCAACCCCTCAAGAACAAAGCGTCCATCCTCAATAATCACTTCCACACTATTATCTCTTCTTACAACAGATAGCTCACCCAATTCGTCATACGGAATTGTAATATCTGTATGACAACCAAAATACGCCTTTTGCATATCCTCCTTGCGAAGAATAGAGCGCTCATTATCTCTTGCTATAATCTCTTTTCCGTCAGGATTAAATACCGCGATATCTTCCGAATGAGAGTAACAGGTATCTCCCACAGCAAAATGCGGTCCCATCTTTTCCGCAATCAGAATCGGAAGCTTATCTTCTATCTGTAACTTCTTGGCTGCCACATAAGCTGTTGTATTTGTACCTATCGCAAATTCTCCAAGAGGCAAACTATCATGATGGTGTAAAACCGTATCCTTCAGGAATTTCTTATTTTCTTCTTCAGATGCAAAATTGCCACAAGTATAATCCGAAATCATTCCATCTTCAAAAGTGATTTTCAAATCATCGTATTTCAGTTCGTTCAAATACACTCTCGTTACGTGTAATATGCCTTCTGTTCCGGCAAGAACCGGAGAGGTAAACACTTCGCCCACAGGGATATTTACATCAGCCACGCAATTTTCAAAATTGGTCTGTGTCTTTGGATTTTCCAGTGTATGAAGTTTTACTTTCAAGTTGGTTTGATTGTTTCCTTTTCCCTTAATCAGTACATAATCCGCCTCATCAAGCACATCAATCAAACGCTGCTGCATATCGCGATACAAGGTATAATCAAGCGTATTGATACGGATTGTTTCATCAAATACCTGTTCAAAATTCCCGCCAATATCAGGAGTCGGGAATGCAATAATCGTAAAGCTTCTCTCCTCCCCCTTAATATATTCATTCACAATCTGACCTGCTGAAATGGAATATTCTGCAAGAAGCTTTTGCTGTTTATCAGAAAGCTTTATCGCCTGCGGTTTATTGACCGGATTAAATTCTTTTTCACCAAATGTTTCAATAACTGCCGGTCCCGCATGTTCATAAGCAAGTTCTTTATATTCTTCATAAGCTGCTTTTAAACACTCCAGCTTTCGCATCTGGTATTTCTTATCCCAGACAAGCCCTAAATCATCTTTATGGTCATAATCATACTGCTTATTTGGATTTGCACCGTAAAAGCCGATTGGATGAAGTCCTTTTCCTTCCAATACGGAAGATGCCTGTCTGTAAATCACAGGAGAAAGCCCCATCTTTTTAAAATTTTCGATTGCATATTTCACTACACGTTCAAAACCGATATGATAACGGATGTTAACTGTCTTTTTCTTGGACAAATCCTTTTTTGCCAGTTCAAAACCGATACGATATCCTTCTGTATAAGTATCTGCAATCAACTTTATCGTCTCTTCCGGAAGTTGTCGTAAATAGTCCGCTGTTTTTTCTTCCACCGCTGTAATATACTCGCCGTAATAATACAGATAACGGTTATCGGACAAATCGCTGTCCATAATGATTCTGGTCGCAAAATCTTCTAACGGCTGTACCTGCTGACATACACGTCTATCTAAAATCACTTCTGTATAATCGCTGATATACCAGTAGAAAATATCTTTCAAATCCTGTAAATCAGCTTTTACACCTTCTGCTCTGGCAGTCTCAAACACACCGTACATCTCAAGCAAAAGTTCAACACGAATCACCAGCTCTTCCTGACGTTTTTCAAAAGCTGCCGCAATCATACCACGCAGTTCTGCTGCCAATACGCAAAGAATCTGCCCATACTCACCCAGTTCTTTTTCGCAAACTACAGGATTATAGCTACTGTCATCATACGCTTCATCAATCACGTCGCGATATAACGCCTGATTTAATTCCCTAAGCTGTTCTAAAGAATCCTGACGCAAGCCACCTTTGCAGCAATAGTCATATACCTGATATAAAAAAGACACAAAACGGAATTGACGAATAAAATAGGTATCTAACAAAAACTCTGTCTCCGTCATTTCCCCGGCATTCAAATTTTCAACTGCTTCAATCCTTTCCTGCAATTCTTCTATCAGTTCTTTTAAACGTGTCTCAGAAAGACTTTGTCTCTCATCCAATACTTCTTTCATTTCCTTTGACATCATAACAATAATGCTCCTGCATACAAAATAATACTAATCAGTCCAATTGCTACCAGACCAAAAAAAATCCCCAGATAACAAAACAAATAAAATCTGTCCTTTTCCATTCTTCCTGCAACGCCGAGTCCTATTCCTACAAATGCAAATACCATAGACAAGACACATGCTGCTCCATACCTGGGATTCTCCATTCCTTTATTTACATACGACAAATAGATTGCAATAATGATGGAAACTACTGCAATCACACTCAAAACCGTAGACATAATCGCCTTTTTTGAATGCTTTTTATTGGTAAAAATATAATCCTTTTTCCTAAGCATAAAAACCTCTTTATACGAGTGAAAGGGTACTCCGTTTTGAAGTACCCTTTTTAATCCTTAAAATAAAATGTTAGACTTACGTGCCAGTAACTTAGAGCCACTGATAATCAGCAATATTCCGGCCGCAACACCTACCACAACACTTATAATTCCTAAAATAATATTAAGAGAACCTGCTCCGCTCATTGTCTTATAACTTTTTTCCATCAACGTTTGCTCCCTTCTATTTTGCTCCATACTGTTCATAGTATGCGTCAATAGCTGCTTTTAATGTATCATCAATCAGAACATTTCCATTATACGGCTTATTGTAAAGATGCTCGATAACATCTGCCATAGATACGATAGCATTTGCTTTGAATCCGTATTTCTCCTGGATTTCCTGAAGTGCACTCTTATCGCCATCCATACCTTTTTCCATACGGTTTAAGGATACCATCAAACCTACGATTTCTACATCGGCCGCACCTTTTACCTTCGGAACAGTTTCTTCCATGGATTTACCGGATGTCGTAACGTCTTCAATCATGATTACCCTATCGCCATCCTGTAACTTACTGCCGATAAAGCCGCCCTTATCTGCGCCATGGTCTTTTTCTTCCTTACGGTCTGAGCAGTAACGGATTTCTTTTCCATATAATTTGCTGTATGCAATAGCCGTTACTACACTAATTGGAATACCTTTATATGCCGGTCCGAACAATACATCAAAATCATCGCCATAAGTATTGTGAATTGCTTTCGCATAATATTCACCAAGTCCCATCAGCTGACTACCTGTAACATAAGCACCTGCATTCATAAAAAACGGACTCTTACGACCACTCTTTAATGTGAACTCACCGAATTTTAAAACGTTGCAGTCCACCATAAACTCTATAAACTCCTGCTTGTATGCTTCCATTATATAAAACCTCCGTGGAAAAATTTGATTTCATTTATCGTATTGATTGGGTTGTAGCATCCCGTGAGGATGTACGTTTATAGTATAATGCTTTGAGGAGGATTTTTCAATATAAACAGAGTTTCGTTTTGCATAGGAATTCGTCTATTCATCGCCTTTCTCTATTCTATCGTTCACTATAAATATTGTCGCAGATTCATATACAGCTGTGGCTCTTTCTTTTCTAGCCCAATGCTGCTTCAAATACAACTGTTCTTCATATGCCTTTTCTAACTTTTCCCGCTGAACTTCTCTTTCGTGCCTTCTCTCTTCCCACAGTTCCATGTAATCCTGCTTATGACTCACTTTTTTAGAATAGAAAGCATTTTTTGAGTGTGCAGAAAATCCGGCCGAAGTTTCCCCCGGATACCCGTCCATCCAGCTAAATCCACTATACCCTGCTTCTGTAATATTTAGCATCGTTCCACCGCCTTTAATCCCTGAAACGGACGCATCTTCTCGTATTTTACTTAACATTCTATCCTTGAAATCGCTATCATCCATCATTCGTTTAAAAGCATCATCTGTAATATGAATGGATATATCACACCCCCAATGCATGGAATCAATTTCCTTCCAGATTTCTTTTTTGAAATTCTCCAACTTCTCAATTTCAGATAACTCCTCTATATTTGCGATTTTTTCTTCGCCATCCTTTTTTATTAACGCAGAATAATTGCTACCTTGTACTAAACCAATATTCATACAAACAATCTCCTTTATGTGACCCGTCTATTTTTCAAAATAAACGCTTTACTTTTATATAGAAAACAGCGTCTATTTTCACATTCAATCCTTTGAAAACAGACGCCATCCTTAGCTAAAAAATATATCGGTAATTATTTGTTTTCCTTTAGAAAATGAGACGAAACTTTCTAAATTCTACACTTCCTCATCCACCTTCTTGGATACTAGTTCAGATAAGGCATTATTATATGTACCATTGCTCTTATAGGTTCCACTGTAACGTGCTGCCGCATTGGAAATACTGTTTGCTTTCATGGATACCTTATCAGCAAACGAATTATGTCCGGTAAAAAGAGTTTTCAACGCACTAATGTCTGCCTTTTTAAGTGTTTCCTCATCCAACTTCATCTGATTACCTTTGCCTACTGTAATGCCTATTTTTGATAGCATATTTTCATTAGACTCAGTAATTCCAGTAAGCCATACCGCATTTCGTAGCACATCCTTCGAATTGGAATCACCGGCCTGTTTTATAACATCATTGTAATCCTCTACAAATGACTTCATTGCCTTTGTAATAGCATCCCCGTCATAATCCTCTACTTCGATTTCTTCTCCGGTCTTTTCATCTTTTTTCTTGATTTTCTTCTTTTCCCAGAGTTCATCATTTTTAAAGACATCTGCTGACTTTTTGAGCGCATCTGCCCCAGTTTTCATCAACGTTGCTTTTTGCACAGTTTCTCCACCGGAAGCCATCTTTTCTGCATCCTGTTTTGCATAGTATGCTTTTAAAAGTTTTCCATAACTACCATTCTTAATTGCCGCATAATCAGAAAGGTTAAAAGAACCACTTGTTGATGGTACCTGTGTACCACCAAATAAGAACGAATAGTCCACATTGGTATTATACTTGCTTGTATAATCACTGAAACTATTTATCTCTGACATATTAACACCTCCTATAAACGAACATCCACGTGGGTGTATGTAACTGTTTCTGGCACGGATACTTCTACACTTCCTACTACATCTGAATTAACGGTTTCTGTCTCAACATCAGCCGCCTTGTTTTCCTCTGCATCTGCCACAGTAGTATCTTCTTTTTCATTAGAAACAGCATCCTTCTTATCGGTCTTCTTATCCTTATCATCTGTTTTTTCAACCTGCTGATCCGCTTTCGCTGCTGCTTCAAGTTCTTTATTCGCATCTGCTAACGTATTCAACTGCGCCGATTCTGCTTGGGCTGCCTTCTGCTGAACCTCTGCAAGTTCCTCTTTCTTTTTTTCCACATCATCACCTCGAGCCTGATCCAATTTGATTTCGACTTCCAATACCCCTGCTCTGCCTTCCATCTTTGTTGTAACACTTCCTTGTACCTTAGCTTGCGCCATTGCAGAATCAGCAGAAATCATTGCTTTCATATTTACCTGCGACAATCCTGTACTTTGACTTCCTGCTTTAGGAGTAGCTTGCTTACTTCCGCCAAGCATATCATTTATTGAAGATTTTTTTGCCTGTTGTTCTTTTCTCTGTTCCATCTGATGCTGTCTTAATTGATTGTTTAAATCCGCAATCTGCTGCTGGATTTCCTGTCTCTTTTTCATCTTTTCTTCAAGGCTCATCTCTTTATTCGCAGAAAGTTCCTGTAACTGTTTTTGAGCATTAGCAATCTGACTCTGTAAATTTTTACTAACAGAATCATTCGATTGCATCATATTCATTCCACCAACCTGTGTATTTGCTCCATTTATACCATTCATTTTCATGTTGTTATTCCTCCTTGATTTTACATTAACGAAGCCAGTGCAAACATGTTCTCTTCTTCCGGGGTTGCTTCTCTATCTTCCACCTGCCCCATCCGGTTCTGTGCTTGAGCCATTAAGAAATTTACTTTTTCCATTTCCGACTCATCACACCAGCCTTTTTCAATGCCTGCCTTTACTTCCTGCATATCGTTTTTTATCTCCGCTATGACAGCTCGCAATTGGCTTGTAGTCTTTGCTGCTGCAATCTTTC
>SVFS01000006.1 GCA_015056725.1 Lachnospiraceae bacterium
ATTGAATTCCTTCTCTAAGGACACTTCCTCTATTGCATTCATATGGAATATCCTTCTCATACTGAAATCCCAATTTCTTTAATACGTTTCCAGAACTAGGATTCTCTTTTGCATATCGTCCTACTATTTCGTTTATTTCAAGCTCATCATGTGCAAAAGCAATTATTTCTCTCATAGCCTCTGTAACATAGCCATTTCCCCAATATGCTTTTCCTAGGTTATATGCAATTTCCCAACAATCCACTTCGTCTTCAAAATAGATTAGTCCGGTTCCAATCAATAAACCACTTTCTCTAAGAACAATCGCAAATCGATACCAATTCGAATCATTAACTTTATCCTGCTCTTTTCTTACCCAGTTCTTAGTTTTCTCAATATCATTATGGCTACACCAAAACATATATTTTGCCACATCCGGGTCACTCTCCCAGCATTCAAATACGTTTTGAGCATCTTCAACTGTAAAAGGTCTTAATTCAAGACGTTCTGTATGTAATATTGGTGTTCTCATGCTATTATCCTCTCTATGCTTCAAAACTTTTTACAAAAGCATGTAATGATTGTTTATCTTCAAGTCTATATAATTCTTCAAAGTCTTCATTTTCAAGCGCTTTTAATTTTCTTCGTTTTGCTGTACTCGTTGCTCCACCGATATATATTTGATACAATACATATTCTGGCTCATCATGTGAACCATCAGACAATTCAATATATCTTAAGTGTGGATAAAACTTTTTCGAAAGTTTTATCACCTCTATTGCCATATCCACTGGAACTTCACTTCCTAGCCATATAGCTTTATGTTCGGCGTTGGAAACTAGTCTTTTTGTTTCGAATGGGTTGTAATATATTCCTGCAAAAAAACCTTTACTTTCTAATTCTTCAACCAAATAATTGGCTTTATACATTGGACTAATATCTACTTTTAATGTTTCCTCCTCTTCTTCCATCTCAAACAAGTAATCATCAATAGAAGATACATATTCTTCTTTTTCATCTTCAGTCAATGTAGAATTTTGAACCGACGGAACAATCTTCTTCTGCATTTCCATAATCTTAACCAAAGCATCGCTCATTAACGCAACTTTGTCCATTTGATCCATTTCACGTTCTATGTTCTGCTCATTTGTAACTCTTTTTATCTCATCTTTTCTTGTTGTGTTATTATAAGACTTTACAAAGTTCTGTTCATCTCTATAATCTGACGGGGAATATAACTTTTCATGATGTTTGGTAACAAGAAGATAAAACACCCCTAACACAAGGCATGGAAACAATACTATAAACCATACCAATATTGTATTCTGACTCTTCTCTAACGTACTTTGAACTATAACAATACTGGCAATGGCTTCTACCAATACCAAAAATACACCTATTACTCCAATTGGATTTTTAAAGAAATTACTCTTATCTCCCAAATTATTCATTTTCAGTTCTCCCATCTTTTGAATTTATAGAAATACTCTTCATAAAAAGAATTGTATCATGTTCCAACAAAATTTTCTGTAATAATTCATTTTTAACCCTTCTTTATTGAATACTTTTCCCTAAACGCTTCATAATCTGCTTTTGCAATTTTATATTGCTCTCCTACCTGCTCCTCATTCATTGAATATTCTGACTCCTGTGCCTCCCCTTGTAATGCATCAGAAATAATCCTTCTCAAGTACTCCCTCTGGTCGTAGTTAGCCATAACCAACGAATCCCTCACATACATCGGATTATTCCGCAGCAGTGCTACTTGAAAATCTACACCTTTTCCCTTTAAATAATGCCACAGAAATGTAATGCAAGTTCTGGTGTTCCCTTCTCTGAAAGGATGAATACTCCATAATTCCAATAAGAAATCAGAAACCACATCTCCCTTTTTCGTAGTCTTCATCCAATCGAAATCTACATATTCTTGCAACAATCTCTTTAAGCGGTTCTCAATCTCGTGATAGTCTGCATACTCTGCAGAACCACCGGACAAAACACGCTCACTCTTATACAGATTCTCTTTTCGAAATGTTCCTGCCCATTCATAAATATCCCCAAATAAATACTTATGAATGTTTACCATGTGCTCCACATCATAAGTATAGGCAATCCTTGTCGGCTTCACATTCAACCCTAGCAACTTCGCAAATACTTTCTGTATTTCAAATTTTTCCAAAAGTTGCTTATCACGAATGTTATATTTATTGATAAGAACATCACTTTCCGGATAACAATTTCTTCCACCACTCATACACTACGCTCCCAAATACTCAAATCTGTCAATTCTGACTTCCATCTCTTCCAATGTTATTTTGCCAAAGATATAGGAATCCAAAACCTCCAAAAACAATTCATCCGGTCCATTGGTCGCACTTAGCATAATAGCCATAGCATTTTCTACGCTTCTTCTTCTTGCGTCACATGCTTCCACATAACTTTGACTGATAATCATTCCTTTATATTGCAAAATAGTTCTCATCATATTAATAACGTATGCCGGAGGATTTCTTCTTTCCTGTTCCCAATCTTTCAAAGTAGAAACCGGTACATCAAACATTTTGGCAAATTTACTCTGACTTAATCCTGTTTGTAAACGTAATTCTCTTACTCCCATGATATTACCTCCACTCATTTCTCTATATATAGTATACGGCATTGCCTACCATTATACAAGGTGTTTCAAGAATTATGTCATTTCAAAAAATGCACACAGTATTAGTAAAAAAGAATACTTTGTGCATTTTTCGAAACTTAAAAAATTTTTTATTTTCGAAAATAAAACACCCATGCACCGCCTCCCGGCAAGCACATGGGTCTCTACACCGTTTCAATATGATATTTGACGTCTCCGCCCCTAAACCAGCTACACTCTACTACACCCTTTACGCACCCTGTACAAAAAGTACTCCCAGCGTTCCCGGTCCACAGTGGGAGGAAATAACGCCACCGGCTCTGGTAATCAAAATCTCATCAAAATAGTCTAACTCTTTCAGATAATTGTATACGCTATCGATTACTCTCCGGTCACAACCCGAGTGCGTGATAAATACGCGCTCTTTCCGTGCATGTAAAAGTTCATCATGCATATCTTCTACATAATCAATGATGACTTTTTCAATACTGCCCCGATACTTTTTCGTTGGAGCCATCTGACCATCTCTTACGACAATCTTAGGATGTATTTTTAATACCCCTCCTGCCATAGCTGAAAGTCCGCTGCATCTGCCACCTCTATACAGATATGTCAGCGTATCGACCACAAAACTGGAACGGACATCTTTCTTTAAGACTTCTATTTGCTCACAGATTTCTTTTCTGCTCTTGCCTTCCTTGGCAAGACAAGCTGCCTCTAACATAAGAAGCCCAATGCCTGTAGATAGGTTTGCAGATTCCATTACCGTTACTTTATCTTCAATTCCCAATTCCTGCGCCGCCATACGGAAAACGCTTGGTGTTACAGACATTTTTTCTGAAATCGTAAAGACAATTGCCTCATCCGAACTGCCATCAATGCATTCCAAGCTCTTCATCGCATCTTCTATACTAACTGCGGATGTCTTTGGCGTTGCTTTGTGTTCATCTGCCCATGCATATATTTCATCAGGGCCAATCTCAACTCCATCCAGATATTCTTTATCATCCAATACAATATGTAATGGTACTACTGTAATATCGTATCGCTTTACTAATTCTTCTGACAAGTCACAGGTGCTGTCTGCAAATATTTTGACCATATTATCATCTCCTACTGTTTTTGCCAAATCCCCTTGCTCATTGAAATCACAGCTTCCTATCCCACATTTTAGCCAAGTGCAGATGCAATATCTGCTTTCATATCAAGCACTGCCTGACGGGATGCTTCCGCAAAACCTTCCGCACCAAACTTCGCGTACTGTTCCTGTTTGTATGCAGCGATAATACCACGGGAAGAGTTTACAATCGCACCAAGTCCGTCTTCATTAAAGAAATGTACAAGGTCCTTTCCTTTACCACCCTGTGCACCGTAGCCCGGTACAAGAATATAAGATTTTGGCATTACTTTACGAAGTACTTTACCCATTTCTGGATAAGTAGCACCTACTACTGCTCCGATATAGCTGTAGGAATCACCCATATGTTCTTCGCCCCAAGCTGCAACCTTTTCGCCAACCCATTCATATAATGGTCTGCCGTCAATCAAACGATCCTGGAATTCACCACTACTTGGATTAGAAGTTTTAACAAGAATGAATAAACCTTTATTTTCTTCTTTACATACTTTAATAAATGGTTTAATACCATCAGAGCCAAGGTACGGATTTACTGTAGCAAAATCTTCATCAAACGCTGAAATTTTCTGGCTTCCAACCTGTACTTTTCCTAAGTGACCTACCGCATACGCTTCAGAAGTAGAGCCGATATCGCCACGTTTTACATCACCAATTACTACCAAATCTTTTTCTTTACAGTAAGCAACTGTCTTCTGGAATGCCTTTACGCCTTCTACTCCAAACTGCTCATACATCGCAATCTGTGGTTTTACTGCCGGAATCAAATCGTATGTTGCATCTACAATTTCTTTATTATACTGCCAGATAGCTTCTGCAGCACCTTCCAACGTTTCACCAAATTCGCTGTAAGTCTTTTTCAAAATATGCTCCGGAATATAGGAAAGCATCGGGTCAAGTCCTACTACGATAGGTGCATTTGTCTTTTTAATTTTGTCTACTAATTTGTTAATCATGTCTTATCTCCCTGATATTTATTCTTTGTATATTGACAGTCCTCACTGCCTGTTTTCCTATCTGTTCTAACGTGTTTTCAAAAACTCATATTCCCTCTGTGCTTCCGCATCATCCGGATAATTCTTTACATAAACTCCCATCAATGTAGCTGCTTTTTTGAAATCACCTTTAAATTCATAAATAACAATCTGATTATATAACAGCGTCTGCTTCAGACTCGCGTCTTCCAGCTTCAGGCCTTCTTCAATTGCCGCAAGTGCCGCATCATATTCCTTAAGCTGCATCTGGCAAAGTGCAAGCTGATTATAAATAAGTGCACTCTCGTCCTGATCCTTTAAATAAGAACTATACACACTGGCTGCATAATTGTATTCACCAAGAGCTTCCCACGTTCTTCCAAGATAATACGCTGCCTGGGCATCTCCTGCATCTCTTGCCTGTTCCAGATAATTTCTTGCAGATTCAAAATCTTCCAGATAAAAGTACATACGTCCTTTATCATAGTTGCTCATATCTTTTGATGAAGCCTCAAGAGTTCCCTGTAAATATTCATTTCCCACTTCACGATAACCAAATTTTTCAAGCACTTCATAAATTGCCACAATCTGGTCATAATTTGTGGGCATCAGACTAATTGCCTTGTCAAAGTCAAGTCTTGCCTTTTCATAATCTCCAAGCTCAAGAAGTACACTTCCGCGAAGAAAATATGCATCATGCTCCTTATCCTTCATAGAGAGCACTGCATCATACACCTTCTTTGCATCCTCAAGCCTTCCTGTTTTATAGTAAGCTGTAGCAAGATAGTAATTAATGTCATATACCATCGCATCAGGAATACTACTGCTGATTTCCAGACAACGCTCAAAATTAGCAATCGCACTTTCATAATTTGTCAGACCAAGATAAGCAATTCCCTGTCCACGACAAATCTCTCGTTCATCCTCTCCCGCTACTGTTGCCTGTTCAAAATATCCTAATGCCTGTTCGTATTCAAGCGTCTCTATTGCTGTAAAGCCAAGCTCTATATTTGATTGTGCTTCTTCTTTGCCGCAGCCCATGCAATACAATATTGCAATAAGAACAACCAGCATTACTCGTATCTTATTTTTCATCGTTTCATTTGTCCTATGAAAAGTCACTTACTTCTATTGTATTGTACCAAATCCTTTAAACTGCTTCAATTCTCATTTTTACGGACATTTATCTTAACTCAGCCAATTCGTAGATGAGTTTTTCCGTCTTTTCCCATCCCAGACACGGATCTGTAATAGATTTTCCATAACAGTGCTCGCCTACCTTCTGGGCACCATCTTCGATATAGCTTTCTATCATCAAACCTTTTACCAGCTTACGGATATCCGAAGATACGCGACAGCTATGCATAATGTCTTTACTGATTCGGATTTGTTCTTCGTATTGCTTTCCTGAATTTGAATGATTCGTGTCAATAATGACTGCCGGATTTACCAAGTCTTTATCTGCGTACAATTCCATTACATGACGAAGATCCTCATAATGATAATTTGGAATATTACGTCCGAATTTATCTACATAACCACGCAAAATGGCATGTGTATGGGGATTTCCTTTTGTTCTTACTTCCCATCCTCTGTACAAGAAAGTATGACCACTCTGTGCTGCAATAATAGAATTCATCATTACCGTCAAATCACCGCCTGTGGGATTTTTCATTCCAACAGGAATGCCAAGACCGCTTGCCGTCAAGCGATGCTGCTGGTCTTCCGCAGAACGTGCACCAACTGCTACATACGCTAATAAATCCGACAAGTATCTGTGATTTTCCGGATATAACATTTCATCCGCACAAGTAAACCCGGTTTCTTCTACAGCACGTTTATGAAGCTGTCTGATAGCAATAATGCCTTTAAGCATGTCTGTTCCGCGTTCCGGGTCCGGTTGATGAAGCATCCCTTTATAACCGGCTCCGATGGTACGAGGCTTATTTGTGTAAATTCTCGGTACCATAAAAATTTTATCGCTTACTTTATCCTGTACCTTGCGTAGTCGGCTGATATAATCAATAACTGCATCTTCATGATCCGCTGAGCAGGGACCGATAATTAACAACAATCTGTCATCTTTTCCTTCGAAAATATCTCTCAGTACGATATCTCTCTCAGCTTTAATCTCTGCAATTTTATCACTTATCGGATACTCTTCCTTCAATTCCTTCGGTGTCGGAAGCTTCCGCAAAAATTCCATATCCATAGTCTGTCTCCTTATAGGTCAAATATAAATTCTGCACATTTATCAATCGCTTCACCGGACTTTTTCAGTGGTGACATCTGAAACACATGCCACATGCCATGAAACACATCAAGTTTAACACTTACTTTGGCTTTTGTCATTTTTTTCGCAAGAAGTTCCGCATCACTTAAAAGTACTTCTTCATCGCCTACCTGAATGTAAGTCGGTGGAAAACCTGTAAAATCTGCAAATAATGGTGATACCAATGGATTCTGCAATAGTTCCAAATCGATTTGCATAAACTTTTGTGCCAGATAGTTTTCAATCATTCCTTCCAGATACTGTGCATTCAAAACCGGGTCAACACCTTCTTTATTCTGATGTGATTTACCGGAAGATGTCAAATCTGTCCATGGCGAAAATAATAACAATGCTTTTGGAAGCATTCTCTTATTTTCCCGTAATAAATAAGTCAAAACCAGTGCCAGATTTCCTCCTGCCGAATCTCCTGCAAGAATCACATCCTCTGCACCATACCCCAACAGCATCAGGTAATCCCATGCTTTCTCCGCATCTTCAAGCTGTGCCGGATAAGGATATTCCGGTGCCAACCTGTAATCAAAGCACAATACATCAAGAGAAGTTGCTGCCGCAAGCTTCGTTGTCACTGCTCTTGCATAAGTACTGCTGCCTGTAGAATAGCCACCACCATGACAATATAAAATCACTTTTTTCTTATCATGCGGTCTGTTTACTCTAATCCATTCAGCATGTATATCATCTATCAAAATGTCTTCATATATCATATCCTTGCGCGTTGACAATAATGCCGCAAACTGATCCTGCGACTGTCTGTGTTTTTCCAAATCTGTGTTTTCTACCAATTTATGCGCTTTTTGAATTAAGTTCAAAAGTCCCTGTTGTTTATCCGGCATTTTTCAACCTCCAATTCTTTTTATAGTATCTCTCATATTTCATCAACATGCAAGAATTCGATTGTTTTTCCCTAAAAAAATAGATATACTTATCACATGAAAAATGCTCATGAAAAAAAATCAATTTCAAAATATTCCCGCAAGACCTGGTACAAGCTGGATTTGTCGGCAATTGTTTATCCTACGCTTCAGCGAAAGGATTTTTCTTCGGTATACAGACTTTCTGTTGTGCTAAAGGAGCCTGTCAAACCGGAAATTCTGCAGACAGCACTGGATATGACACTTCCGCGTTTTCCTACTTATAAGGCAGCAATCCGAAAAGGCTTATTTTGGCGCTATCTGGAGCCCAATAACAGACCCGGTCCATATGTTCAGGCGGACATCAACAATCCCTGTATGCCGATGCCGTTTAAGGCTAATAACCGCTATCTGCTGCGTGTGTATTACCACAATTGCAGAATTGCATTGGAGGCCCACCACTCTTTAGGTGACGGTACAGGTGGCATGTGTCTGCTTCATACCCTGGTCGCCCAGTACCTTCGGTTACTCGGTCATGATATCGGGGTCGGCGGATTTATTTTAGACATTAACAGCAATCCCGATCCGGAAGAACTAGAAGATGCCTATCTTCGCTATTCCAACGCAAAGGTCCGTCCACCAAGACCAAGCGAAAAAACTTACCGTGTACGCGGCACAAAAGAGCCTTTTTATACCTTAAACATCATTGACGGAATCATGTCTGTCTCTGAAGTCATGAAGGTTGCCAAAGAGAAATATCATGTAACCATAACAGAATATCTGAATGCCGTATTATTATATGCCTTACTGCAAAAGCAGGAAAGCGAACGGCATTTCCGCTTACGCCCTGTCCGTATCGCGATGCCGGTAAACTTACGGAGATTCTTTCCTTCTAAGACTCTCCGCAATTTCATTACCATGATTTATCCTGTTATCGATCCCCGTCTGGGTGATTTCAGCTTTGAAGAAATCACAAAGCATGTACACTATTACATGCAATATTTCATTAATGAAAAACATTTACGCGGTGATATCACTACAAATGCTGCCACACAGCAAAACCCATTTATCCGTGTTGTGCCGCTTTTCTTAAAAGACCTTGTTGTAAGAACCTTTTATGCCAGAGTGCAGGATAAAAACTCCTCTGCAGGACTTACCAACATGGGGGCTTTAAAGGTTCATCCGGATATGGCTCCTTATTTGGAACGGTTTGACATCTATATGGGGCAGCCGTTTTCCAGCAGAACCAACTGTGCCATTATTAGTTTTAATGACATTCTGACGGTTAATTTTGCCAGCAGCATCAAAGAAGCAGATGTAGAAAAGTTCTTCTTCTGCAAACTCAGACAAGATGGTATCCACGTCAAAATTGAAAGTAATCGAACCTAACTATTATATGAACGGAGAATACTATGTCCTATTGTGTACATTGTGGCGTAGAGCTGGATGCATCCTTAAAAAAGTGTCCGCTTTGCCAAACCCCTGTTTTAGATCCAAACGTTATTCCTTATTATGAAGCGACTTCTCCCTATCCCCCTTCACGCGGACAGGTTGAGCAGGTTAAACGAAAAGATATTGCTATTGTTATCACAAGCTTACTCATTGCAACATCCATTACTTGTAGCCTTTTAAATCAATTTGCTTTTCCGCAGACTCGCTGGTCACTTGTTGTAACCGGCACCTGCATGCTCATATGGGTATTTTGTATTCCTTTTATGATTTATCGCAAAATCTCCTCCTACCTCGCTGTCTTTCTGGACGGAAGTATAGTCGCCATATATCTTTATATGATTTCGCAACTTACTGCCAACAAGTCCTGGTGCAGTTATGTTGCTTTACCGATTACGGCACTTTGCACAGGACTGATTTTGCTATCCATGTTTCTGTACCGTAAGTATAACCGTGCTATTTTCTACAGCATTCTGTATTTTTTCGCTGATTTGGCAATCCTGTGTACTGCAATCGAACTTCTATATAAGAATTATGCAGGTAAAGAGCTTGCCCTCACATGGTCTGCCGTAGTCCTTACGGTCTGTGCCATTTTCGGCATAACAATTCTTGTCATGCTCTCAAGGCCAAGATTACGCGAAGCTGCCCGTCGCCGGCTGCACTTTTAATCTCTTGGCATCTCAATAAGAAAAATGCGTACGAAACAGAAAAACTGTCACTTTACCAATCGTAAAATGACAGTTTTATTATATTTCCTTATTCCTTTATAAAGATTCTCTTATATAAATTCATTTACAAATTCATCAACACAGAAGCCATGTACCAAAAATCGTTGATTTCCACTACTTGCACCTGCACAAGTTGATAATGTAACCATCGTGCTGTATTGCTGTGTTACCGTATTTCCCGCAAAAGCGGAACGTCTGTAGACTCTGTCTACATATGCATCATATTCCTCTTCTGTAGATACGAGTTCATAGCTATCGCTCGTGTCTGTTGTCAGATAATAGGAAAAAATCTGATATTTCAGCACTTCTCCTGTAGGAAGATAAATGTAAAAGTACGGATTTTGTTCGCAAACACCCTCTTCTTTATAATAGCGTTTCAGTGCACCAAACATTGTGTTGTTTTTCATATTATGTCCGTACAGGAACGTATTAAAATCGTAAAAATCCGGTGTGTTTTCATAATCCATAAAAATCGCACCACTGGAATTTACCTGTTTTTCCACAGTATGATCCAGATAATAATCATTATCTACTGTCTGTACAATCGGATAAGATATCCCTACTCCCTCTACATACAGCCAGCCGAGTACATCCGGATTCAATGTCTGTAATGCCTCAAAATCAATATTCAATTTTGGATATGGACTTTGTTCTGTTATCGCTACCGCATCGTCATTTTCTGCCAAAACAGTTTCCGGTGTTTCTTTCTGCACATAAGTTGCTTCCAGACTTTCATACTCTGCTTCCGCCTGATTATATTGTCTGGTTTCCAAAAACAACTGGTACCCTGAAAAGACAAATACTGCCACAAGAACAATCAGTACAATTTTCTTTATCTTCTCTTTTGACATTAATTTTTACCGCAGCACTTTTTATACTTTTTACCACTTCCGCATGGACATGGATCATTTGGATACACTTTTTCTTCTTTAACAACTGTTGTCGAAGATTTCTGTTCTTTATATAAAGCTTTTCTTGTTTCTTCATCAAAGATAGCTTCCCATTCTTCTAATTCATATAACCAGTCAGCACCTGCTGCCACCATATTTTTATAAAGAAGTTCTTTGTCAAAACCAAGATTAACAACAGTATCTTCTTCCATTTCTTCAATAGGATTTGCTTCTTTTAAGCTATCATTGATACCATCCAGAAAACCTGTCATTGTCAAAATCGTAACACCAAACTTGTCCGCAAGTTCTTTTACGGTACCTGTCACTACTTCATCCGGTTTCTGTAAAAGTTCTGCATAAATATTTTTTTCATCATCAAAATATTTCTGCCACATTCTCTGTAAATCGCCTTTGTTTGTTGTTTCAGAATATGCAGCGTCTCTCCACTGTTTTAATAAAGCCATAATCATTACCACCTTTACTTTTAATTCTTATTCAGATTAGTATTCAGTATATATCATAAACCACCTTTTTCGCAATACAAAAAGCACTCCTGTTAGGAAGTGCTTTTTGTAAAGTTTCAGCCACGCTCTATGTACACTAAAATCTAGTAGGTTTTAGTAACCAAATTCCTGTGCCCAGTACCATTTTCCATCGTCTGCTTTATATACAGCAATGCCTAATGTTTTGAAGCCAGGTTCCATGATGTTAGCTTTGTGTGTAGGAGAAGCCATCCATGCTTTTACAGCTGCATCTGCAGAAGAATAACCTTTTGCAAGATTTTCGCCATACATAAGATTGCTGTTAACTGTCCACCAATCGCTTCCATCCGGTCTGGTATGAGAAAACGTTCCTACGATTTCCTGTGCTCTTACACCTGCTGCCATTGCAAGTCCATCTGACCACGCAAGTGCCGAAAGTCCTGCTGCTGCTCTTTCCTTATTAGATAATGCAAGTGCTTCCTGTGCTGCCTGCTGTAATGCCGGGTCCTGTAAAGACAACGAACCAGCAAGTGCAATTGCTTCATCATCAATATAAATGATATCGTCATCTTCTTCGGATACTACCCTTGCAACTGCATCGCCTGTGATTTCGCCTTTTGCTTTTCCACAAGCTACACAACTGAGCATAGTAACTGCCACGAGCGATAAGCAAAGAATTTTCTGAATTCTGCTCCTCATCTCAATTCCTCCTTTTATGGTTTACTGCCGACACTATGTCGGCATATAATACCCTTCATAATATAAGACACCCACAAAATAACAAAAAGCCCAATTTTTTTCAAACCAGGCCTTAAAAATCATAAATTTTTATTTGATTCCCATTCGGCAACTGGCTATCCACCTATTTGGTTAGGACCCTTTAGCTTTGCGTCACTGCCTTCCGACAGCTTTGCCCATTACTACTTAGTTATAATTATAGTACAATATGTAAGAAAGAAATACAAGTACTTCACGTAATTTTCTTTCATTTTTTTACATTTTATGATATGTTAATATAACACTATTTCAGGAGGTCATCATGAATTTAGATAAGCTCAAAAAATACGTTGCTATCGGGACAGTTGTTGTCCTTGTATTACTTTATATTGTCACATTTGTACTATCTATCGTCGATTCATCCGCATCAGGCAGTCTGTTTATTGCAAGTCTGTTTGCTACGGTTACCTTACCCATCATTGTATGGGTTATTCTGCTTCTTGCGAAGCGAAAATAATATCAAGAAGTCCTTGTGCAGCAGAAGATACCGGTCTTCTGCTGTCTGCAACTACACAGAATTTTCTTTGCGGAATCGGTTTTGCAAACTGCAATTCAAATAAATTTCCTGCTTTAATCTCTTCATCCGCAAAGCTTTTCATAACCATGCCGACTCCAAGATTTCTCAGAGCAAACTGTACAATCATATCACTCGTAGCCAGTTCAAATTCCGGAGACAATACCACATTTTCTTTTGCTAGAAACTCATCTACATAAGCTCTACTGCTTGTTTTTCCTTCCAAAGAAATAATTGGCAGTTTTCCCAATTGTTCAAAAGAAATAATCTTTCCTTTTAATTCTTCAAATTTTCTTCCGCATACAAAAGTATCCTGAATATCTTTTACACAACGCACCTGGACATGCTCTTGTATTTCAAACGGTGTGGATACTACACCGAAATCTATTTTACCATTTTCCAGATATTCCAATGTTTCCGGTGACGGAGCATTTGTTACCACTACTTTGATTTTCGGATACGCTTCATGGAATTTTTCCAGATATGGAAGCAAAAAGAAACGCAGCGTCATATCACTGGCACCAATATGAATTTCTCCCGCTTCTAAATTCGTCATCTCTGCCAGTTTCTTTTCTCCGAGTATAATCTGCTCATATCCCTGAGAAACATAGCTAAAAAGCACTTCTCCTTCCTGCGTCAATTTTACTCCTTTCGGAGTCCTTGCAAAAAGCATCGTTCCAAGCTGCTTTTCCAGCTGTTTCAAAGACTGGCTTACTGCCGGCTGTGAAATATTCAGTTTCGTTGCCGCATCGGTAATTCGTCCCAGCTTGGCAACATAATAAAACACTTTATAATATTCTAAATTTGTTGTCATTTCCTAACTCTCTTTTCAGATGTAAAATAACGGTTATCTATTTCTCCTGACGTTCGTAAATCCCTATCATATCCAGTATTTCCTGTGCATATTGCGGATATTGCTTACTGATTTCCGTAATTTCATCTTTTGCGGTCTTTGCCAGTTTCTGATTATGCTCCATCTGCTCACGGAGTGCCTGTCTGTTCGTAATCAGCCCATGCCTTAACTCTACCATTTCTTTTGGATCGATAATAGCTGCTGTCTGATGAAGCCATACACTCGTATCCTTGATGCGGGATGTTCTTAACAATCTAAGCAAATCTTTTTGGTAGAAAGTATAATCCTGTTGCGCCCTCTGCAGTTTCTCCCGTTCTTCTTTTTCCTCTACATAATCGTTCCAGCGTTTTTGCAATTCTTTAGAATTCTGGGCATGGTATTTCATCTGTAAATAATTCTGAAGGTTCTTATTATTTACATACCGTATTTTCACACGGTTCAGTAATGTAATGATACGGTTCAAATCTCTTTCCACAATATCAATTTCTTTTTGTGCATCCGTATGCTTTATAAACAATCGGATAATGAGCAATGCCATAACACATACAATCAGTACATAGCCAAGCTTTGTATCAAATTCAAGCAGCAGCTGGAGAATAAATAAAAGTGCCAGGCATCCTGCCATTGCAAAAAAGCAGACAAATGCCAAACCTTTATAGTTTTCTACTTCCTCCCACAGCTCGTTTAGACGATACTGATATGCCATTTTTTCGCCATTTAATCTACGCAGATCACTTTTCACCTTTTTGTGATATTCTTCTGTTTCGCTAAGCTTTGCGATTCCGTCCGATATTTGTTCTTCCAGCGCTTCCATATCTTTGAACTGCTCGTCCGTCATATGCTTCTTTCTCTGATAAGACGCTGTATCTGTATCAATCCTTGTGATATGCCCTGCCGTTTCTTTTATTTCATTTAAAATGTAATCCGGAAGTCGCTCCAGCTCTTCAATATCTGTCAGTCTGGAAGTTACAATACTATATTCGTAATGCAGCTGCTCCAGTTCCTTTTCCGCATCCTTCATTTGTTGAAGACACCCTGTAATATATTGCTTTCTCTGCTCACTGTCATGTATTTTCAAATGCGTACGCTCGAAAACAATATCCTCCCAGTCCGGTTCTCCATCCGGCTGCATAGACAGGACTTGACCTAATTTGGTTCTTATTCCGTTATTTTTCCGTTTAAACAAATTCTGAAAAAAACTCATGGTTCTGTAATCATCTCCCGATAATTCCACTTCATCGTTGCAACTCTTTTAGAGAGTTCGTCATAAAATAGTCTGACATCCTCTGTTTTATATCTTTGGTCAAGTAGTTCTTCTAACTGTTTCTTTTCCTCTGATAATACAAATTCATTCTTACATTCTGTCATCCTGCGCTCTAACTCAAGTGACGGCTCATACCACATTTTATGATCTGCTATAAAAGAGATATACTCCTCATCACTGTAAAGCATGCGCAGTGCTCCCAGGTACTGTACTTCCGAATCCCGATTCGACGGATCTTCTTCAACCGCCTTCAAGAAGCTCTTAGCAGCTTCTGAAAAATTAAACAGGCGACACATCGCAACACCCCGGTTATGATAAAGCTTCGAACGTTCCATCGGAGATAACGATCTCATCTCATCCAATATGGAATCATATTCTGTAACGGCATGTGCATATCTGCCATTTAACACTAAATGATCCGCATAATTTTTTCGTTTTGTACAGATATCCATATCTGCACTCTCCCGAAACAGTTCTTCTACCTCCCGCTGCTCCTGTTCATTACCATAATGCACATAGTTCAGCACAATTCCCACAAGTGCACTCGGAGACCCCTTTTGATGAACAAGTGTATACATAGATTTTGCCAGGTCTGACAAGCCGCATTCCTCATCTACCCACTTTGCCAATTCGAGACTTACAATACTTTTATCCAGAAGAAACGCATTATTACAGAAAACATAACAAAGTTCTTCTATACAATATACATTTACGTCCACGTGCGGAATGTGAAACGGTTTTTCTGCATAATTGCCTACTGCTTCAATCAGTTTTCCCATTACGTTCTCCTTTCATTATATTTTAAGTCAGTATAATCGTCTTTTTCCAAACCTGATGTGTCGGTTTTACGATTTCACCAAACCCCAAGTCTTCTACTTCTATTTGTACTGTCTGTACATCTGTCATGCTGGCACTAAGCTCTAACCTGGTTGTTTTTTTCGGGCGTTCCGGTAAGCCCTCCAAGGTAATCTCTTCATAAATAACAGGATATTTACCGCCTGCCTGCTGGGTTGCCCTGATATTCGTTAGCGGTGTTATCGCTACATATATTTTATTGCCGCTTTCCAAATAAAATTGGCATTTTGCTTTTGCATCATACCAGTTCACACCGGCATCCAGTAAGGTTTTATAGGACTCCCTTCCCTCTCGTATCATCTGAATTCCCAGATTGGATTTCAGTTTCTGTACGCCTAAAAAAACATATTCTTTTCCGCGCTTTGATGGACATAAACGCTCTACTGCCCCATAAGCCGCCCCTTTGCTATATAAATTATTTCCTTTAAAGGTTCTGCGGCCTCCTTTGCATAAAAAGCGCAAAGACACATCCATACTGTCCTGCTTAAAACCGTCTCCAATCAGAAAAACTACAGAAACTTCACGTCCGTACATAACGGATGCTGCCACTTCATAAAACTCCTGATCCATAGAGTTTTCATCTGCAATCGGAAATTGCGAAAAATCCGCTTCGCAGGAAAATGTAACTGTCGGAATGGTTCTCTTATTGCATTCTAAGATATATGCAGTCATCTTATCCTTCTGCATATCAAATATCACCGGTTCGCCTGTCCACAATTCTGCCGGCTGGTGGAGCATGTAATAATAAAAACTTTCTTTATAGCTTTGGAAAAATATCCGTTCCGTCTTTAGTCCAAGTCCTGCTACTACCTGTTCAAGCACCGATACAATCGGACCATCCAAATCCCTTACGGTAATTACGAGTATTTCTATCTTATCTAAAGAAGCCTGCATACTAAATAAGCCAAAGCTTCTTTTCACAAACAATGTCAGCAACGCAACCGGATCATACTCTCTGTCTTCAATCTCTACCATTTCTCCCCGGCAGGCTTTTTCCAGCAGTCCGGTAACTAACGTACCCTCCTTCATGTCTGCCACACGCAAAGCTTCTTTTCCATAAAACCACTGACTTACTTCCATTCGCTTGCAAAGCACGGTAGGAATATTGTACTGCTCCGAACCGGCTACAACAGGAATCGTTTCTGCTGCCGGATTTACCAGACTGCAATAGCTGATCTGCGACTCATATTCCCCCAGGTCATAGCCTACCATATAACGATTATTCTTTTTTTCCAAACCATCAAACAGCATAGCCTTACCTCAATTTGAACAGTTCATTTTGCAGATAATCGGTCTCTGTATACTCCAGCAACATCTGATTAACTGCTTCATAGTCTTGTAATGTTTCCGATATAACAACATCATTAAGCATTTCAAAACGTGTTGATACGATAGAGTGTCCTATATCATTACGGGAAACACTGTCGCTTTCTGTAAGCTCTGCATTTCCATCTCGCTCTTCCGTAATGTAATAAAACAGCTTCTCACCAAAGAAAAGCACAAACATGCTGCAGCACACCCCGCCATACATGTCCTTCATTTCCATCGTATGATATTCTCCGCCTTTATTTTCTTTGTGTTCAATCATATAATGAATGATTGCCTTTGTTCCCGGTTTTGTTTTGTATTCAATGATGGTCTTATCCAAAAACCTCGTCATAAACGGGAACATATCCGCATAATCCGCATAATACGCTAAAACACAGCCTTCCCTCGTTAGCTCTTTCAGACATCTTTTTAACAGCGGTCTCTGTATCTGTGTGATTTTTTCCTTATGCTCCGCAAAATATTTTGTGTATGCAAGCAGACATACCTTCTGCATTTTGTGTCCAAGAAGCAGTAGTCTTTGTACATCTTCAAACACCACTTCATTCATGAGCTTATCTTTTACAAAATAGTCATAGCAGTTTTGTGACAAGAACGCGATTTCCAGCGAAATATCCGCAGGACCGGATATATATTTCTTAAAAATATCCATCTTTTCGCCAACAAAACACCCTGTATACAGCATTTGCTTTAATATTTTTTCACTCAATGCATGTACATCCAGTTCTTTCTCTACCGCAGCTTTCCAAATATTCCGAAGCGTTTTTGTACTTCCTTCAAAATGCTCCATCAGATACTGTAATGTAGTCAAATCATACTTTCCACGCTCGAAGCCGTACAGACACATATTTTCCAGCATCGGACTTGGCATTTGCTTTTCAATCATTTTTTTGGCAAGGCGTACAATCGTTTTCGGCTCTATTGTTCCTATACCGTACTCTAAAATCCATTCTGCTGCTTTTTCAAGATAGCCTCTGAGCACCATGAAACGAATAATTTCCATACGCTGAACAGAGGTCAGTTCTGTCGGATGAAGTTTTTCCAAAAATGCATCCAGTTTTTCTATCTGATCCTGGTCGTAATAGAACTGAATCAGCTTCGGAATCAGAACCTGTCTGTACTCCTGCTGCACCTCTTCACTATCAATAACAGACTCTATACGGCCCACATTATCTGTTGTAATTTCCTGCTCATATCGGTCAATTCCGCATAAGCTGACCTGCAAGGAAACCGTTATCTTATCCGCTTCTGTCACAAGTGTTGTCATTTTACCCGGTTGAATCAGACGCTGAATATGATACTCTATATTAGATGCATAGCGATTACCGTCTATATCCTCAAACAAGAGCGTATAATCCTCTCCGTATAGAGGTACCATCGCAATATCATCCACTATCTCATATTTTCTCTCCGTAAGTTCCATCGGATGATACACAACTATCTTGCGCATCCGTTTATCTACTACCGTTATCTGACATGTATATACAAGCTTCGAAAGCTTCATCGCAAGCTCCTCGTCAAGCATCTGCGGTGTTACAATTTCTTTATATAAATATGCCAAATCTTTATTTATGCGACCTTCCCGAATCATACGCAACGTGAATTCTTCTATTTTGAACCGTTGCGTTTCATACAAATCACTATACTCCTGTTTCATTCGTACAAGTGAAGCATATAAATAAGCACATTGTTCATAATTAAGAGCATTATTATAAGAAAAGTACATAAATACCATCTTGGGTATTTCTACCACAGACTGTAAATCCATACTTTCCATATAATATTCATATAAACGTGTAATGCGAAGATTTTTCTTCACTCCTGCTTCATAATATGCAAAATACTCTTTTCCGATTTTGCCGCCTTTCACAAGCATAGAGCAAATACACTGCAGCGTTTCATCATCCTCCCTTGCTGCATACGCATACTGCATGATTCTGAAAAGACGCGGCGAATACTCTTTTATACGCGGAACCAGATAGTGTAGCTGCATCAGCATATCATCCGTCAGGAGTTCATGCTTAGCCGCATAAAGAAGCGTTTGTACCTCAAACTCATCCAGCTGCATAAAAAGAGACGGTTCCAGACGCATCAAAAGCAACGCCTCTATGTAAAATACCGGGCTGTTACAGCCTCTTTCAAACTGCTTTTTAATAAACAGCCATTTCTTTACATAAGACGAACTGTATTCCGGTGATAAATACAGAAGCAGCCAGGCAATACGCCAATTGTTTGGCTCTATCTCGTAGCTTTGTTCCACTTCTTTTGCAATTTTATTTACGAAAACTTCATCTCGATTTCTTAACGAATTCAGGTACAAATAATAACACCAAATGTCACTACTCATATCCTTACTCTGCATAATGGCATTTTTGGCATGCTCAAGTACCCACACAGCTTCGTTATAACGCTCTTCCGTCATTAAAAGATGCGCATGGAACAGCTTTGGTTCCGGATCTGTGTCATCATACTCTATCCATTTTTCAATCAGCTCATAGTTTTTCTGAAGCCATGTTTTGGTGCTGATTTTTTTCATACGGAAAGCACCATAATACTCCATAATCTGAGCTGTCAATCTTTGCTTTTCCTTTTCAACAATCTGCGTTTTGGATTTTGCTTCACGCGGACGCATTTCTATCGGCAAACGGATATCAACAGACGTATTTTTGAAGCGCAGTTCTCCATAATTCACACCACTATGCACCTTGTCATAGTCTACATAGTAGTAGCACATGCATCTGTTTCCGATAAAATCATCATCGGTCAGACAATCCTTTTCCAAGCGAAGAAAATCTCCCGATGCTTCCAGTTCAAGATAGGTATACCCCCAGCCATTTCTCGTAATTAACACTTCATGACGTTGTATGTTGCGGTCCTCTTCCAAGCGAATCCTATCTTCATCAACGATAAAATTCACCTTATCCTTTTTATGAATTGCAATCAAAAATTCCTCTACGTTACGCTCGTCAAAATACTGCTTTGACAGTCCAAGATATGTACTGTAGTATTTTTTCTCATTATCCGAAAAAATACGGTGAAAATCCGGTGAATAAAATAATTGCACCGCTTCTAGCCAATTACTTTTTGCAAGATTCGTAAAATGGAACAGATTCTTAATACTTCCAAGACTTGAATCCAATACAAAATGGGATATCATAACCGAAAACGGCAGTGTATATTCACCCTGATTACTGATAATGTGGAAATTCCCTTTAATTACATCTCCTTCTTCAAGGCCGGTCCCGTCAAACACAAAAGCGACTTCCTCTGTTGTACCTGAAAAATGCTCCGACATGCATTTCATACGACTGTCGGATGAATAGATATAACCTTCTATAATACGGTCTTTTGAACCGGTAATTGTAAAGCTTCCCTCATAAGACTCACCCTGCATCAGCGTCAGTTCTATTTTAGAACGTGAAAAGTCCAAACTGCCATTATCATATTCAAATTTTCCATCTAATATCCGATTAATTATTTCATTCATAATGGAGCCTCCTTTCCACGTAATCATACTCCTTATAGTATAGCATTATAGCTACTGTTTCCGCAATAAGTTGTAGGTATACAAATCACTATTTTTAGTATCAGATTTTACTTTTTCTTGTTATGACACACAAAATATTGTATACTTTATCGCATAAAGGAGGAATGCTTATGGATTATTCTAGACCACTTGTCGAGATAGCTCATCTGACAAAAGTATACGGCAACAGTACCCTTGCCGTTAACAATATGAATCTCGTACTTCCACGAGGAAAAATCATTGGACTCCTTGGCCCAAACGGCAGTGGAAAATCTACTCTTATTAAAATGATAAACGGACTTCTTACTCCTACCGACGGACATGTCCTTATCAACGGAGAACTCCCCGGACCTGATACAAAAGCAGTTATTTCGTATCTTCCGGAACGGACCTATCTTCTAAGCGGAATGAAGGTAGACGATATCATCCGTTTCTTTGCGGACTTTTATGCGGACTTTTCCGTTGACAGAGCTTATACCATGCTAAACTCTCTCGGAATCCCGCCTCATGCACAGCTCAAAACCCTTTCCAAAGGAACAAAGGAAAAAGTACAACTTATTCTTGTTATGAGCCGCCAGGCACAGCTTTACATATTAGATGAGCCGATTGCAGGTGTAGACCCTGCTGCAAGAGATTATATTCTGCGTACAATTATGACTAACCACAATCCAAACTCTTCTATATTGCTTTCAACACATTTAATTTCAGATATAGAAGAAATTTTGGACGACGTCATTTTCATCCGAAACGGACAGGCTATTATGCATTCACCTGCAGATTTAGTGAGACAGACACATGGAAAATCTGTAGATGCTTATTTCAGGGAGGTGTTCGCATGTTAAAAAAGCTTTTTAAACACGAATGGCACAGTTTTTATTTTGTGCCAACCCTCGCCTTTATTATCTTTGCAGTCATCAGTATACTATTGGATGTCAGTATATTTACTCCTGTCTGGGACAGTGAAAATCCATTTTTCTTATTGTTTGATATTATGATTATCATGGTATATTACTTTGGCATAATCGCTATAGTACTGATACCTCAAATCATCTGTGTTGTCCGTTTTTACAAAAACCTGTTCACAGATGAAGGTTATCTGATGTTCACGCTTCCGGTAAAAACTTCGGATTTGTTAAACGCAAAGCTTCTTGTTTCTTTCACATGGCAGCTTATATCATATGGCGCAGTTTTTATCAGCCTGGGAACACTGGGCATTGCGTTAATTAACAGACTTTCCGATTCCGTACAGGAATTCTTCAGAGATTTTATTGAGTTCTTTGAAGAATTGGGCGACGCCATTGTGGAGACCTTATGTGTTCCTTCCTGGACTTTCGTTCTATGGCTTATCCTGATAATATTGGTAAGTAACCTGCTGAATATCTTATATTACTATACCTGTATCTGCCTTGGGCAGTTGTTTAATAAACATAAAATTTTAGGTGCTATCGGCGTATATTTCGGTTTAAACATCGTCACACAATTCCTTAGCCGTCTGATTCTTCTTCCTATCATAATGATGGAAGATATTGATGTTACAGCCGGACTCGTTATTACGCTTGGACTTCTCCTGTTGTTGGTATTTACCGGTATCTGTATTGGCATGTACTATTTATGCAGTCATATTATGAAGAACAAGTTGAATTTAGAATAGAAAGTGCAAGAAAACCCATTCTTTCAGCTTTGCGATGCAAAAGCTCTTGAGAATGGGTTTTCTTCTATCTATGTTTTATGGCATTCTTATTCTTGTTTTATCAAGTCCCTGCCTCTGAAATACGACTCACTCCGACAAAAATAGCAGAAATCTTATACCATGTAGGATAATCTACAATTCCGGACTGGGGAAGTCCAAAGATACGTTGGAATGTCCGAACTGCTTCTGCTGTTTTCGGACCATATATTCCATCTGCCGAAATTCTGGGAAGTGCCGGATAGTTCTGTGCAATACGATTAAGCTGTGCCTGCATCTGCTGAACCTTACTTCCCCGTGAACCCACTGTTAAATTGTAACCGGGCCAGGAGCTTGGAATGCCTGCAATCTGACTGGCTGTATTGATATACATATTACTTCCGTAATAATATCTGAGAATTTCAATCGCACTATACCCTTGGTCTCCCAAATACTTACTTCCCCACTGGGATAGGCCTCCACAGGTTGTCGTCGTACCATTGCAATACGAAGTAAAGATAGGCTGTCTTACTCCGGGTCTTGACAGATAGTTGGCAAAGATGCTGTCTACCAGATAGTCAATATTACGGTATATGTTTCGTCCATATATCCACTTCTGGTCATACGCTGTGGAGCTGGTAATCGTAAAATTATAGCCCCGGTTCCGGTACCATTCCGTATACACCCTATTTAAAGTAAACGACATAATCGCAAGAGTATTGGCATAAATCGTACTTTCCGGCCATGTCGCATAAATTTCTGAACTGACTACGTTTTTAATGTAATCCCGATAAGGAACGTAATAATTTTTTGCTGTCTGATCCGGTGTACCATCATGTACTACTATCGTTTCCGGTATTACCACACGGCTAAGGACAATTTCGCCTGTCTCCTCAATATCTTTTATTTCATCTTCTTCAATTTTAGGCGGATAATCACCATACAATGTATGGCTTGGAATAATAATATCTTCTTCCAATTCTGTCTCGATTTCCTGTGGAATCATTTTAACCGGCTGCACAGCTTCTACCTCCGGTAAAATCTGTGTTCCTTCAATCACTACTTTTTCATATCCCGGTGCAGTAATTTCAATCGTATAATTTGCATACGGTCTGATTTCGCTTGGTTCAAGCGAATATTCGATAGGCGGTGCGGGAAGCTCCACCGTTATCGTCTGACCTGAAACATCGGTATTCAACGATTCTGTCATTCTTTTTGAGCCATCAGGAAGCTCTTCATATATGTCTACTCTTGCATCATCTACCGGAATCAGACCAATGGAAGAAGTCACATCAATCTGTAAACTTCCTCTGTCTGTATTATCTGTTCTCGGTCCGGCATTTCTAATCAGTACATTTCCATTTCTTATTGGATTTTCTCTGTTTTGCTCATTCTCATCAAGCGGTATTCCCATCTGGTTGCTATCCATAAAAAACTCCGCACATACTTTTTTATAGTATATGCGGAGTCTGTAATATCGTTCGTATTCTTTTCTTTCGTATCCAATGCATACAAGCCGTAACGTTCTATTCTTCCTTCGCCAGAAGCATCATAATGTCATTACTTCTTTCTACGAATTTCGCCATAGCATCGCCACTTAACGGTGCATTCTGCAGTTTTGCAAGGTCATATAACTGTTCACAAATCATGCCTGTATTTTCATCCTCTTCATGATTCATAACATACTGTACAAGTGGATGATTTGCATTTAACACGAGTGTTTCTCCTTCGCCGCCAAACATGCCCATATCCATACCATTCATGGCATACATTTTCATCATGTCCTGCATCCTGCGCGTTTCCTCGGATACTGTCAGCATAGAAGAAATCTTTTTATTTTTCAGCTTTTCAATTTTCACTGCAAAAGCTTCTTTCTTTAACGCTTTCTTCATTACATCAGCAATCTTTTCTGCCGCCTGAGTAAATTCCTTTTCTGCCTTTTTGGACGTTTTGGATTTCAAATCGTCTGTCAAATCCGCATCAATACGTTTAAAGGTAATACCTTCATTTTTACTTTCAAGCTGCTGTACAAACGGCTGGTCGATGTTGTGTGTAAGAATCACTGCATCCATCTTTGCTGCCTTAAACATATTGATGTACTGGCTCTGCTGCTGTTCATCGGTTACATAGTAGACGACTTTTTCTTTCTTTTCGTCTGTGTCCTCTATCTTATCATCATCTTCTACGATTTCTGCTTCTACCTTTTCGCCATTTTCATCGACTGCAGATGCTTCTTCCACATCGATTTTGTTTACTTCCAGGCATTCCGGCAGAGTCAGATATTTTCCGTCTAAGTTCTTAAACAGAATATAATCTGTCATTTTTTCACAGAACTTATCATCCTTTAAGCAGCCAAATTTAATAAACGGACTAATATCATCCCAGTATTTATCGTATTCTTCCTTATCTGTCTTACACATTCCGGAAAGCTTGTCTGCTACCTTCTTTGTAATGTAATCGCTGATTTTCTTTACAAATCCATCGTTCTGAAGAGCACTTCTGGATACATTCAGCGGTAAATCAGGACAATCAATTACACCCTTTAAGAGAAGTAAGAACTCCGGAATTACTTCTTTAATATTATCTGCGATAAATACCTGATTGTTATACAATTTAATCTTTCCTTCGATAGATTCATATTCCATGTTGATTTTCGGGAAATATAAAATACCCTTCAGGTTAAACGGGTAATCCATATTTAAATGAATCCAGAACAAAGGCTCTTTATAGTCGCGGAATACTTTACGATAAAATTCCAAATATTCTTCCTTTGTACAATCATTTGGACGTTTTGCCCAAAGCGGCTGTGTGTCATTCAAAAGCTCAGGACGCTTCACTATTTTCAGTTTCTGCTCATCTTCGTCCTTTTCTTTTGCAATTTCTTCAACTACAACATCTGATTCCAATTTTTCAGACGCAGAAATCACCTGTGTATCTTTTGTGTTTTCCTTAGCTAAATAAATCTCTGTCGGCATAAAGGAACAATATTTCTGTATAACGCTTCTTGCTTCATACTCATTACAGTATTTCAGGCAATCTTCGTTTAAGAATAACGTAATGACTGTACCAACCTCTGCCTTATCGCCATCTTCCATTGTAAACTCTGTACCACCGTCACATTCCCAATGTACCGGCACTGCGCCTTCTTTATAAGAAAGGGTATCAATATGCACTTCGTCTGCAACCATAAATGCAGAATAGAAGCCAAGACCAAAATGACCGATAATCTGGTCTTCATTTGTCTTATCCTTATACTGTGCGATAAAATCTGTTGCTCCTGAGAATGCAATCTGATTAATATATTCTTCTACTTCGTCTGCTGTCATACCAAGACCATTATCCATAATCTTGATTGTCTTCTTTTCAGGATCAATCATGACCTGAATTTTGGCTTTAAACTCATCCGGAAGAGTATATTCTCCCATCATATCCAGTTTTTTTAGTTTTGTAATTGCATCACATCCATTGGAGATTAATTCTCTGTAAAAAATATCCTGGTCGGAATATAACCATTTTTTGATAATTGGAAAAATATTATCACTGTTAATTGATAAACTTCCGCTTTTCGCTGCCATATAAATCGCTCCTTTTCTTTCTATATTTTCTATTTATCATATATCCCCAAAATGACCGATTCATCTATGTCATTTTTTCTACATAGTAGTTTATCTCTTTCCCTTTCTATCGTCAAGGCAAAATTAGCACTCAAAACTTTTGAGTGCTAACAATTCCTTGTAACCCCTTATAAAATGGGCATTTCTGCAATTCTAAAATTTTTATGAACTCCTTCATAATCTATAAAATCACATAATCATTCCGTCTGTTTCTATGAATTATATATGTCAAAGAAATCTGCCGTTGTGATTTTCTCATCCTTCAGCATGGAGATTTCGCTCCATACTTCCTCATTCATATTACGAATCAAAGTATTTACAAAACTGTCATATTCCTGACTAAAAATATCATTCCGTCGTTGTTCTACTATTTTAATCTTGTTAGCATCGGTCTCTTCTTTATTAAACGTGCTGACACATTTCAAAAGATAGTAGCCGTCCTCCAATTCAAAAATGCGGCTCAGTTCTTCATTACCAAGGTTAAATGCAATCTCTTCGTATTCCGGATCCATTTCTCCTTTTCCAAAAGAAAGCGTATGCTCCTGCGAATCGCTGTACTCATCCATCAATGCTTCAAAATCCTCTCCTGCAGCTGCTCTGGTTACTGCCCCTGTCAGTTTCGAGTATGCATAACGCTTTTCCGCTTCATCCAGCGGAATCTGCTTTCCGGAAGCATCACGTCTATACGTACGCACCACAATCTGCTGTACTGTTATTTTACGGGCTTCATCATCACTGATTTCAGGATTCACATCCTGAATAATATATTCATATACTTTATTGGCAATAGCATATTCTGTATATAATCGCTCGATGGTCGCTTTGGATACATCCATCGCTTCTTTTTCCGTATCATTCAATGACTCAAAGTACTGCTTTGCCGATGCCTCTACTTTTTCCTTTTCCGCATCATTCAATTGCACATCATAGTTTTCTGCCATCAGATTCATTGTCTTAATCTGTGCAAGCTGGGCAAGTACGGATTGTTTAATACTCTCTTCCAGAGAAGCTCCTCCGGTATCTACATCCCATATTTCTTTTCCGTACACCTGCTCGTATTGATTTTGCATATTCGTCAGATATACCATTACCTCCGGCTTATAACAGGAGGCTGTTTCTATACGAAACACTTCATCCTTTGCAAATCCGGTGGTCAAAACGATTTTCGTATCTTCATTCAATTTTCCGCAGCCTGTCAGTAAGAATCCTATCATAAGAACAGGCAATATTAATTTCGTTATTCTATTTTTCATGTATCCTGCTCTCCGATACCTTCTTTGTCGGCTATCTTCTAATCATTGCGTCTTATCCGAAGCCTGAATTATTTGCGTTCATACTTCACAAAATGATAGGTCAGGTCAAAATACACCTGTTCATCACTTGCAGCCGTAATCTGCCAAGCCTCATCTTCGTCAAGATTCGGATGATATGCATCTGCATCATATGCCATATCTATTTTTGTGATATGTGCCACATCACAATACGGAAGCATTTGCTTATATATACTTTCGCCACCGATAATATATATATCTTCACTTGGGTAATTCTTCAATTCTTCCAAAAGCTCTTCGATGCTATGTACGACAACAGCACCCTCTGCTTTATAGTCTTTGTTTGTAGAAAGTACAATATTTGTACGATTTTTTAATGGTTTTCCGCCGGGGAAAGTTTCCATTGTCTTTCTACCAAGCACGACTACCTTTCCTGTCGTTTCTTCCCTGAAAAATTTCTGGTCACTCGGAATTCTGACAAGTAATTCGTTTTTATTTCCAATCGCCCAATTTTCATCTACTGCTGCAATTAAATTCATATCTGTTTTCTCCAGTCTTCTTATTAACGCATGGGTTATTCTTATCTTTCATTTTCCCACGCCCTTAGCTACTATATCGCAATCGGAATGTTAAGCACCTGAGGTCCCGTAATATAGTTTTCTACTTTCACATCATCTCTTGTAAACTGATAGAAGTCTTTTATTTCAGGATTCAGCCAGAACTTTGGTGCTTCATAGCATTCTCTCTGAATCAGTTCTTCAATAATCGGAATATGTCTGTCATAAATATGCGCATCCGCAATCACATGGACAAGCTCGCCTACCTGCATATCGCAAACCTGTGCAAGCATATGCACAAGTACGGCATACTGTACTACATTCCAGTTATTTGCAGCCAGAATATCCTGTGAACGCTGATTTAAAATGGCATTTAATGTAAGCTTCTCTTCGCCCTTTTTCTGCGTCACGTTAAAGGTCATGGAATACGCACACGGATAAAGACGCATTTCGTGTAAATCCTGATGTACATAGATATTTGTCATAATACGGCGGCTGAACGGATTATTCTTAAGGTCATAAATGACTCTGTCAACCTGGTCCATCATGCCTTCCTTGTACTGGTGCTTTACACCCATCTGATAACCATACGCTTTTCCGATAGAACCGTTTTCATCTGCCCACTCATCCCAGATATGACTATGAAGATCATGAATATTATTGGATTTTTGCTGCCAAATCCAAAGCATTTCATCCGTTGCACTTTTTAATGCTGTTTTGCGCAGTGTTATCAGCGGAAATTCCTTGGACAAGTCATACCGGTTAACTACACCGAATTTTTTAATTGTATAGGCCGGTGTACCGTCTTCCCAATGAGGTCTTACCTTTTCTCCTTCCGTACTTGTACCATTTTCCAAAATATCCTTACACATATCAATAAAAATCTTATCTGCTAAACTCATACGTTCTCCTATCTGTCCCATTTATCACATAATGCATTAATCTGGTCCGCAAATTTTGCCAGGTCTTTATTTGTACCGCCCTGATTCCGTTCAATGACTGCCATCAGACGCTTGCCTGCTGCCACAAGTCTGCTGTATACACCTGAAACAATAACCGCTTTCTTCTTAACCGGTACCGGTGAAGCCTCAAACAGAAGCTTATCCGTAGCCATATCAAACTCTGTTCCCGAATACGGTGCGTACGTTCTGTATCCATACTCTACCTTCAGACATTCTGCAAAGGATTTACATACACCATCTTCGCCGTGCACGATAAAGACACGTCTTGGTTTTTCTTCAAAACCGCCAAGCCATGCTATCAGTCCGTTTTTATCCGCATGTCCCGAAAGTCCCGGGATTGTCTGAATGTTTGCACGAACTTCGATTGGTTCCCCAAACAGTCTGACCATCTCCGCACCTTCCAAAATAGCACGTCCCAATGTTCCGATTGCCTGATAGCCCACGAATAAAATCGTACATTCTTCCCGCCACAGATTATGCTTCAAATGATGTCTGATACGGCCTGCTTCACACATACCGGAAGCTGAGATGATAACCTTCGGCTCATTATCAAAGTTAATCATTTTGGATTCTTCACTTGTAATGGAAAGCTTTAAGCCCGGGAATCTAATAGGATTAATTCCCTGCTTTACAAGTTCCATTGCTTCTTCATCAAAGCAGCTGTTAATGTTTCTATTAAAAATCTCTGTAGCTTCAACTGCTAACGGACTGTCTACAAAAACAGAAAAATCTTCATGTCCTTTTATCATTTTATCCATTTTAATCTGGCGTAGGAAGTATAGCATTTCCTGTGTTCTTCCTACAGCAAAGGAAGGAATTACCACATTACCGCCCTTATCGAATGTCTCCTGGATAATCTTAGCAAGCTCTGCCACATAGTCGATACGTTCCTCCGAATGCAGGCGATCTCCGTAAGTAGATTCCATGACAACATAGTCTGCGTCTTTTGTAATTTCCGGGTCCTTAATAAGTGGCTGGTTTAAATTGCCGATATCGCCGGAAAATACAATTTTCTTCGTTTTATCTACTTCTGTTATCCATATTTCAATACTTGCCGAACCAAGCAGATGTCCAATATCTGTAAAGCGGATATCAATACCTTCACAAAGCTCTATTCTCTGACCATATTCACACGGAACCAGCTTTCTGATAATACCGTCTGCATCCTCCATCGTATAAAGCGGCTCTACTACTGACATCTGGGAACTTCTTTTGGCTTTTCTGTTTTTCCATTCTGCTTCCTGCATCTGAATATGGGCGCAATCACGAAGCATGATACTACACAAATCTGTTGTAGCCTCTGTTGTCAGCACCTGTCCTCTAAAGCCTCTTGCATAAAGAAGCGGCAGCATTCCCGAATGATCCACATGTGCATGTGTCAAAAGCACATAATCAATAAGTGCTTCCTGCACAGGCAGCTCCACATTCTCAAAAACGTTAATTCCCTGCTCCATTCCATAATCCACAAGAATGTGTTTCCCACAGGCTTCCAGATAATGACAGCTTCCCGTAACCTCATGAGCTGCACCGATAAACATTAATTTCATGCTACTACCTCCTTTACACACTTTATTCCATGCATAGCATATATTACTTTATATTATATCAACTCTACTGATATTTTTCACTTGTTTTATTGTGTTCTTTCATTAGAAATTTAACCTATAACCGTTCTTACAAAATAGAGAATCAGTAAATGCAGCGGATAAAATGCATAGCAGAAATACTGCCATATTTTTCCTCCAGGACCTTTCTTGCCACGATATAGAAGCGGCAGCGCAAAACCGGTAATGGTAAACGGATTCCCAATAAGTACACAAAAGCCTAAAAGCTGTCCGACAATTCTATACTGCCAAAACTCATACATTGCGGCAATAATCAATACTCCTTTATAAGAGTAATCTGTTTTCATAAGCCAGGCAATGCCCATACCTGCTGCCAATACGAGCAAACGCAGCAAGCCTCTCTGCCACTCCTTTTGAATTTTCACGCTCTCACGAATCTGCTTCAGGCCACAAATCACACCAAATCCGATTAGTAAGGTAAAAAACACGTTCTGCTTTTCCCATATTCCCAGTACGTTGGATGCCATATCATATATGCCTTCTGAAAGTAATGCAAATCCTGCAAGGCGAAGTGCATACTTTTTCTTATTCTTTGTATGCAGCAATCCTTCTACTAACAGGAAACAATATATTGGAAATGCTGCCCGGCCAATATTTCTAAGAACTCTGTAAAATACATAAATATCCTCCGGAATCCCTTGCCCCTTAACCGCATACGGATAATATATCAGTATGGCTCCAATATGATCTATGAACATAGTAATCATTGCAATCAGTTTCAATGAAAATGCTGATAATTCTATATTATTTCCTATACTACTTTTTGTTTTCATCATCATAACATTCCACTTTCAAAATATATTTCATTCCTTGTCTTTACTGTTTAATATATTAACACATCTATCCTTTGGATTCATCCATGAAATATGTGATTGTATGCCTTTCTTTTCTATAGTAAAATAGATTTATAATAAACTACAAAGGAGGCATCTCATGTACGAATTTCTTGATGATTATGTAACAGGTATTGAATCTATTGACGACGAACACAGACGCTTATTTGAAATTGCAGACGAAACATATCGTTTAAGTAAGGAAGAATTCTTAGTTGATAAGTACGATCAGGTACGTCATATCCTAGGCGAATTAAAAGATTATGCCCTACTGCATTTTGAACACGAAGAAGCCTATATGGAAAGTATCAACTATAAGAAAATGTTCATGCAAAAAGTACAGCATGACCAGTTCCGTGAAAAAGTAAATAATCTCGATTTAGATCATCTGGATGAAAATTCCGATGAAATGATTGATGAAATCCTTACTTTCCTGACCAATTGGTTGATTAATCATATCTTAGAACACGACAAACAAATCGGAATGTAACATATAACACAAAGAAGTATCTGCCATAAGCAGATACTTCTTTTTTATCATCGCTCATATCTTCAAACACTACCTCTTACTGTTATATTTTTACCTCTTGCTAAAAACCTATTTACATTTTTCCCTATTCCTTTATACTTAACTCATCCCGGAAGCAATATCGCAAGCACACACTCTCTTGCGAACACAAAGAGCTTCTATGTGTAAAAAGGTGGTGAGAATATGAAAATACGAATTGAAATGGAGGACGCTTTGGAAGAAGACGAAATCATTATCAGGTGTAGTCAACTGACAGAAGAAATCATCCGGCTGCAGAGGATGCTTCAACAGGAAAGCAACAATTCAGGTCAATTCATATTGTATAAGGAAGATACGGAATACTACGTACCGCTTACTGACATTCTTTTTTTCGAAACTGAATCGGGAAGTGTGCGCGTACATACCAGAGCCGAAGTATACGAAACCAAATATAAGCTATACGAATTGGAAGAAATCCTTCCCGGCCATTTCCTTAGAATTTCTAAATCTGCTATTGTCAATTGCGACCAGATTTATTCTGTCAGCCGAAATCTGACAGCATCCAGTCTGATTGAATTCCGCAATACGCATAAACAGATTTATGTTTCCAGAGCATATTACAAAGTATTAAAAAGTAAATTAGATGAAAAGAGGTTATTAAAATGAGTAAAAGAAAAATTGGATGGGGTTTATTATTTATCGCAGCAGCAATCTTTTTGGTTGTCAACCATTTAGGATTATTAAGTGCAGACATCAGTGTCTTACGCGTATTCCTTGCCGCTGCCTTTCTGTGTGGTCTTGTAGATGGTATTAAAAACAGAAGTTTTCCGGGTATTTTCTTCTCAATTGCTTTCTTGTGGGCTACTATCGATAATGTCCTTGGTGTACCGGAACTTTCTTTATGGATTTTATTATCTGCAGCATTATTTTTATCAATCGGATTTTCTTTCCTGTTTCCGGAATCGTATAAACGAAAATACGAAAAACATATGCATGACCAAAAATGGAAAGATTATGAAGACGGTGATAAAGTCGGCGAACACCAGACCGTTATTGATGAAACCGCTTCTGAAGAAGTATATTGTTTCAACCGTTTTGGTGCTACTACCAAATATGTCAATACAAGCAATTTAAGAAGTGCCCGTCTGGAAAATCACTTTGGCGAAATGAAAGTCTACTTTGATCACGCTGAAATCACACAAAATCAGATCACCATTTCCGTTGATAATTCATTTGGTGAAATGCAGTTATATTTCCCACGCCACTGGAATGTACAGGTAAATGTAAATGCTACTCTTGCTGACGTAAGTGAGAAAAACGCAAAAGCTTCCGCTGAATTTCCACGTGTTCTCTTAACAGGAAATACCAGTCTTGGAGAAGTAGCTATTTTCTATATTTAACTCTAAGAACATTTCGCGTAGTAAAAAACAATACCGGCCGCCCAAAAATCAGACCAACTATCTGACTGGGAACGGTCGGTATTTTTATTGTTTCTTTCTATTCCATTTTTCCTATTCCATTTTTCTGTAATGCCGGTAATTAATGAATCCACGGAATCCTTCATCTAAAAATAACGTGATATAAACAGCCATCATATCCATATGAAACAGTTTAATCAAAACCGTAGATACACTAATCACAATAGCAGAACCATATATCTGGGAAATCAGCATCCATTTGGAATCTCCTTTTGCCTTGATTCCATTCCCGCACAAGGTATTCATACTCTGAGGGAACATGATAATTCCAAGAAAAATCAGATACGGTACCCCTTGTCGGATAATTTCTGCATCATTAGAAAATAATCCCAGAAGGCTTTGTGGCATAATCATAAAACAGCCTGCTGCTATCGATACAATCAAAGCATTCAACATAACACAGGCATAAAACTTCTTATTTGCATCTTTTCTCTTGCCTGCTCCGATATCATGACCAATCAGTACCAGTGTCCCTCTGGATGTAGCCGCAAAAACAGCATATACCATGCATTGGCAGCCAAACGTGATAGAATATATTGCCATACTCTGATAACTGAATCCATTGATAAAACGAATCAGTATCAGGTTTGAGAAATTCCACAAAAAGTATTCCAGACCGCAAGGAATTCCAAGTTTTAAGATTTCCTGATAGCTTCTTGCATCCAGCCATTCTCGCGAAGGAACTACAAGCGCATATTCTTTTTTCTTAAACACCATGCAATAAAACAATAAATACACTGTCGATAACACATTTGCTATCAAAGTACCAATTGCTGCACCTCTTACATACAGAGCCGGAAAGCCTAATTTTCCGAATATCAATATCCATGAAAGTACAATGTTTACGATTACTTTCATAACCCCCGCATACATAATCGGTTTTGTATTTCCAATCCCCTGTAAATAAGATTGCAACGTACTGTCAATACCAATCAATAGCATAAACCAGGAGCATATTCGTATGTATGTTGCAGCATATCCAATCGTTTCAGAGGATACCTGAAAGAACGCAAGAACCGGATATGCACCGAACTGCCAGAGCAAAAATACCAGCATTCCCAAAAGACTGCTGTAAAACAAGCTGCTTCGCACCTTTTCTTTCAGTTCATCAAACTGCTCTGCTCCATACAATCTGGAAACAATGATGGTAAGCCCCATGCTGATTGCTATCAGACTATCTGCTATGGATATCAATGGTCCCTGTGCACTTCCTATGGCTGCCACATATTTCGTATCCAGATTTCCCAAGAAAGCCTTATCTGTCAAGGATTGCAGTTGAAAAACGATTCCCTGTACCATAAGCGGAAATGCAACCACAATTATTTTTTTAATATCCTTTATTATTCCTGTTCCCATTGATTTGTAATCCTCATTTTTAAACCTTTTTTATAATATGATGTAATATTTTCCACAATTTGAATTCTCGGAAGTCTGTCTACGGGTATTTTCTCAGAAAGCATGTTTATTAGTTCCTTTTCCAGTCCGCAATAGCATTCATCTCCGGAAATCAATATCTCCGGCAAATCCATCACAAGAGTCAGCGAAAGAATGCATGTAACCAACGTCTGTCTGACATCCTGCAAGTTCTCACACAAATATTCCAATTCTCCGGCATATCCCCTTGCTCCTTCCATAATGGTACCTTTATAAATGATTCCCACACCGATACAATGATTGATATAAGCAATATGGGCAAAGCTCGTTCTTCCTTCTCTCTCCGCAAAGGCAATGGCATTCGTATCATTTTCTACATAGAAATCCATACCAAGCTCTTCGATACAATATTTTGCAAGTTCCGTCCCCTCAAGCAACGGATAATACGGCAAACAGACAATCTCCTTCTCCAAAGTAACACCCGGAATTCCAAGCACAATAATCGTAATACTTGGATAAGATTCCAAAAAATCCTGTATGATACCGATAACATCTTCCACAGAAATATCACGTCCTGCCTGATATTCCCTAATTTCAATCTCGTTTTCACAGTAATCATACACACAGCATTTGAGATATTCATTTTCAAAATACATAAGCAATGCCTGCTTATATTCTGTGTGAATCCTGTATCTTGCTCCCGGCCGTCCGCCACAGCTGGTCTTTTCTTCACAGAGAATGACTATATTTTGCGCTATCAATTCCTTTAAAAGTTTCGATGTCGTTGGATATGACAAGCCGGTACATTTTGCTATGTCAGCAATTTTCATCTCCTTTTGTCTGCGCAACAAATTTCGAATCTGCCGTATATTCTGTTCCTTAATATTTTCTAAATGTAATGCGTTCTTTTCCATCGCTCAACCCCGACTTTTTAAACACTGTTGAAAAAGTGCTTTTACTATAAAAAAAAACTTTTTAAAAGTCAATCAGATTGCTTTTAAAAAGTTTTTTATACTTATAAAATTAAAGCATATGAGCTCGTAATTCTTCTGCTGAGCAAGGGCTCAAATATGCAGGTGCGATGTCAAACACTGTCTTACAGCCTGTCATACCTTCCTGTTTCATGCGATATGCAGCTCTTGCATACGCTACGATAACAGAGGCTGTAAATTCCGGATTGGAATCCAGTTTTAAGCTATATTCGATGATATGGCTGTTTTCTTCATTCCAGCCTGTTTTGCCGCTACGGATTACAAAACCACCATGTGGAATTCCGCTATGGTCACGCTGTAATTCTTCTTCTGTAATAAAGTTTACTGTTGTATCATAATCTGCAAAATAGTTAGGCATTGTTTTGATTTCTTCTGCGATTCTATCTTTGTCTGCGCCTTCTTTTGCAACTACATAGCATTCTCTTGTATGTTTTTCTCTTGTAGTAAGTTCAGGATTTTCACCATTACGCACTTTTTCAAGCGCTGCATCTACCGGTACAGTGTACTGTTTTGCATTAGCCACGCCATCAATGCGACGGATTGCATCGGAATGCCCCTGGCTGACACCTTTTCCCCAGAATGTATAATCTGCTCCGGATGGAAGAATACAGCTTGCATATAAACGATTTAAGGAGAACATGCCCGGATCCCAACCGCAGGAAATAATTGCTACATTTCCATTTTCTTTTGCTGTAGCATCTACGTTTGCAAAATGCTCAGGAATACGTGCATGTGTATCAAAGCTGTCAATTACTGTAAAATATTTCGCATATTCCGGAGTCTGTGTCGGTAAGTCTGTTGCACTTCCTCCGCAAAGAATCAGAACGTCTATTTCATCCTTCATTTTGATTGCATCATCAACAGAATATACTTTAACACCTTCTGTCAAAATCTTTACGGTGCTTGGTTCTCTACGGCTGAATACCGCTACAAGCTCCATGTCCTTGTTCTGTTTGATGGCACACTCGATTCCTTTACCGAGATTACCATAACCCATGATTCCAACTCTCATTTTTTCATATCCTCCTATTTCGGTTCATTCTATCTATATCCTGATTATTTTTTTTGAAGTCCTGTACTGTTTCCGAACCTGCATGTTCCTTTCAAGGCTTATGTCTTCTTTCGAAACCATCTCGCAATCCATACAATGGCTACAATACCGGTAAATGCGCCTGCCAAATCCAGCAGTACATCCAAAATACTTCCAAATCTGCCCGGAACAAAAAGCTGATGAATCTCATCCATTGTGGCATATGTGCCGCACCACAGCAGTGCATACCATTTCAGTCTTTTCTGCTTATCTATACACACCATTTTCTTTCGGATTCCACCCATATCCTTAAACGTAAGGCAGGTCAGTCCGCCAAGAATCATGTATTCACAGAAATGCGCCGATTTGCGTACTACATGGTCTATCATTTCAATATATTGCAGACGTTTTAATTCCTCCATCTGCTGAAAACCATTCACCACAATACTGCAAATTAGTTTTCCAATACTCATTGACTGCTCTGAGGAAACAGTATCCGGTTGTGCCGACAGCCAATATATCAAAGCCATCCAGAAAATCCATATTGTAAAGATTATCGTTTGCTTTTTTATCATGTAAATTTTCTCCGACATATTTCACACAAACGATTATAACTCTATTTTTTTTTTTTTGTAAATACTATTCTGTCTCTTTAAAACCTGCACGCCTTATTGCTTCCGCAACAGCATATTGTTTGTGCTCTTTCTGCTTATCCAGATACTCTTCCTGAATCTGCTGATTCGTATACTCTATTTCTTTTTCAAACTCTCTGGCGGACATGAGATGACAGCCTTGTCCCAAAATAATAATCTGTTCCAGACCATCCGAAGTTGCTACTGTCACATCATACTTCCGCCCATGTTCATGAGCAAACTTTTCGATGTACCTGTCAGCCGTTTCTGCTTCTTTTGTATAAACGACATGAATGTTATGATAATCCAGTATTTCTGTATCATGCCCTTTCACACGATAAGCATCAAATACTGCAATTAAGTCGCAGCCTTTCGTCGCCTGATAATTGCAAAGAATATCAAGAAGTTTTCCTCTGGCACTGTCAATATTAACCTCCGCAAATTCTTTCAATTCCTGCCATGCGAATATAATATTATAGCCATCTACGAGAAAATATGATTTATCTTTATTTTTTGGTCCGTATTCATAAGTTCGGCTTGCACTCCTTTCGGATGCCATTGCCCTGTTCTGTCCATAAGAACCATATTCCTTGCTGTTTTCGCCCTTGCTGTAAGAAGACCATTTTCTCGTACCAACTTTACTTTGACTGTTGGCGTGACTTGTCCTTGCAAGAATCGCATCAATTTCTTCTGTACCGATTGCCATTTCTGCTTTTTCTTCCGGGCGCTTTGGCAAAACGGTCATGGCATTTCTTATCATTTCTTCATCCGTAATCTGATGCTTCTTGGTAAGGACGCTTTCCAAATGCATATACTCTTTCACTTCATACCATGGAATAATCACCCCGGCTCCATGTGCACAAAATACAGAAGAAGATGGATTCTCCAAATCTGCCTCCGGCTCATAGCCTATCTTTTCCATGACCTCCTCAGTGTTATGACAAACATCATAGCCTGACAAGATACAGGCAAGTTTTCCCTGCCCCTGCGTATATCCTACCAATTCCGTCTGATAATGCTGCATTAAAGAAACCGGAGCTTCTCCTGTCAAAACAGCAGTTCCGTTTTGGATATCCGGCGTATCAAACCTTCCCTGCATGTGCTCCACATCCGTCATTGCACGTCCAATCATTTTTTCAGGCACTTCGATTTCAAAACGGTAATACGGCTCTAAGAGAACACACTGTGCCTGCATTAAGCCTTGTCTGATAGCACGATACGTTGATTGTCTGAAATCTCCGCCTTCTGTATGCTTCAAATGTGCCTTACCCGCCTTTAGGGTAATCTTCATGTCTGTAATCGGAGAACCTGTCAGTACACCTACATGCTCCTTCTCTTCAATATGGGTCACGATCAAACGTTGCCAGTTCAAATCCAATTCGTCCACAGAACAATCCACGTCAATCTGAATACCACTTCCTCTTTCGAGAGGCTCCATCAGAAGATGCACTTCTGCATAATGGCGCAGCGGCTCAAAATGTCCCACACCCTCGACTGTAGAAGCAATCGTTTCTTTATACAGGATGCTTCCGCTTCCGAAATCTACGTTTACCCCAAAACGTTCGGCAATCATGCTTTTTAATATTTCCAGCTGCACTTCGCCCATAACCTGAATGCGGATTTCCTGTGTCTTCTCATCCCATAGGACATGAAGCTGTGGATCTTCCTCTTCCAGCTGACGCATCTTCTGTATCATTGTTACAGAAGATGTATCCTCCGGTAATAGCAGCTTATAAGTTAAAACCGGTTCCAGAATCGGTAAAATCTCTTCTGTTTCTGCCCCAAGTCCCTGCATTGGATATGTTTTGGTAAGACCGGTAAGTGCTACAACCATGCCGGTCTCAGCCTCTTCCGTCAGCTCATATTTCTCACCGGAATAAATACGGATTTGATTTACTTTCTCCTGCCATTTTTCCTGCTTTGTAATTCCTTCTAATACACTCTTTACTTTTAAACTTCCTGACGTAATCTTACAAAAGGTAAGCCTGTTTCCTTGCTCATCTCTGGAAATCTTGAATACGCGTGCAGCAAACGCATCCTGCTTCTCTGCCGTATCTTTTGTATACTCCTCAAGCCCCTGCAGTAATGTCTCTACGCCTTCCATATGGAGTGCTGCACCAAAAAAACATGGGAATATCTTTCTTTCCGCAATCCAGACTGCGATATCACTTTTACTTATTACTTCCTGTGCATTTTCTGAAAGAAGCATATTCTCCAGCAAGTCTTCATCTTCACTGCACAAAATTACATTTTCGATAAACTCGTCGCTTTCCCGGTTTGTAAAGTCTATAATATTTTCAGAAAGCAACATTCTACACTGCTGTAGAAGACTATCCCTGTCCGCCTGCTCCTGGTCCATTTTATTAAAGAAAATAAACGTTGGGATTTCGTATTTCTCCAAAAGTCTCCATAGAGTTTTCGTATGCCCCTGTACACCATCCGCACCGCTAATCAGCAGGACTGCATAGTCGAGTACCTGAAGTGTCCTCTCCATCTCTGCTGAAAAATCCACATGTCCGGGGGTATCCAGCAGCGTAACAGACATATTTCCCATTTCAAACACAGCCTGTTTGGAAAAAATCGTAATGCCACGCTGTCTTTCCAAGTTATAGGTATCTAAAAAAGTATCTCCTTTATCTACCCTTCCAAGATTTCTGATGGCTCCCGTTTTATATAAAATTGCTTCTGAAAGTGTTGTTTTGCCCGAATCAACATGGGCCACAATACCTATTACTTTTCGATTCATTTTGTACCCTTACCATAAATTTATGCTAACGCCATTATACGTTTTCCTTGACACAGGCGCAATGTATTTCCCATCCACTTTTTATTGTCTTACTATTTTTTACAAATATCCGAAAGTTCTCCGAAGCGATACCCCATTCTCTCCCATTCAAATAATAATTCATCCAGTATCTCCCCATTTGTTTTGGAAGTGTTATGCAGCAATACAATTGCTCCCGGATGAATTTGTCCAATCAGGCGTTTATATGCCTGTTCCTTTGTCGGTTGTGCGTCTTGTTTCCAGTCAACATACGCAAGGCTCCAAAAGAATGTTTTATACCCTAATTCCTTTGCCATTTGCAGATTATCAATACTATAGCTTCCCTGAGGTGGCCGATAAAACCGTGTCATTTCTTCTCCGGTAATTTCTTTATACTTCTCCTCTACGGAACGCATTTCTTCCATAAAAACACTTTTATCCTGATTCGCTGCCATATCCTTATGGTGATACGTGTGATTTCCTACTGTATGACCATCTTTTACCATTCTTTCGACTATTTCAGGAGCTGACTCCAGATAGTGTCCTACTACAAAAAAGGTTGCTTTTGCATTATGCTTTTGAAGTGCATCCAAAATATTTTCGGTATAACCGCTTTCATATCCGCAGTCAAAAGTCAAATAAATCACTTTATCCATCGTATCATCCACATAATAGGCATCCAATATTTCCATATCTTCTGCTCTTAAAGAACCGGTTGGCTTTGTCTCCGTTCCGGTTTCACCAAACCCAAGCCCCCAGGAGCCACTGGATGTACCGACTGCTTTTACCATTTCCCCATGCAATTTCTTTTCTGCTATTTTCTCTCCCCATAAGCAATATTGTACCGTACATACACCGGATAAAATTGCCAGTACCGGTATAAGAAACACATATTTTTTCATTCTTTCCAACATAAAAAAGACCTACAAAAGTATCCTTGTAATACTATACTTTTATAGGTCTTAAAATATGTCTGTTTCTAGCCAAGTGCAACATCCAAAATCATCATCAGTACGAATCCGATTGCAAACACAATCGTTCCCAAATGAGAATGCTCGCCTTCTGCCATTTCCGGAATCAGCTCTTCTACTACTACATACATCATTGCACCTGCCGCAAAGCTAAGGCAATAAGGTATCCATGGTATAATGCTTCCTGCCACAAGTACAGTAAGAAGAACACCAAGAGGTTCTACAATACCGGACAAAACACCATAAAGGAATGCTTTCGGCTTTGATACCCCTTCTGAAATAAGAGGCATCGAAATTATCGCACCTTCCGGGAAATTCTGTATTGCAATTCCAAGTGCCAATGCAAAAGCCCCCATCAACGTAATTTCCTCTACACCGCTAAGCCAGCCTGCAAAAACAACGCCCACAGCCATTCCTTCCGGAATGTTGTGTAACGTTACCGCAAGGACAAGCATCGTCGTTTTTTTTAAATTGCTTTTTGGTCCCTCTGCCTCATCATATCCCGCATGTAAATGCGGAATTACATGATCCAGTAATAACAAAAAAGCAATACCACCGAGAAATCCAATCACTGCCGGAACAAATGACCATTTCCCCATATCTTCACACTGCTCCAGTGCCGGAATCAAAAGGCTCCACACCGAAGCTGCCACCATAACTCCCGCAGCAAATCCAGCTAAGCCTCTTTGCAGTGCTTTATTCATTTTACGTTTTAAAAAAAATACACATCCCGCACCTAACGCCGTTCCAAGAAAGGGAAGTGTCATAATTGCTAACATTTCCATACCACTCCATTTTACTCCGTCGTATTATTATATGAATCCAAAAAATGATGTTTCACACCATTTTCTTTATATGCAATAATGGTACTTAAATTTACATTCTCCACGCTCTTAAAAATATTAGCTTCTACATACGGATTGACTTTTTTCAGCTCTGCAATCAACTGCTTGATTTCCATACGTTTCGATTCACTGCTGCCATCCTCATAAACAGTACAGCAATTTTCCGTAAATCTGCATGCACATTGTATGAAATTCAAACGGTTATAATCTCTCCAATGCTGAATATCTTCTTCACGTATCAGATACAATGGCCTGATTAATTCCATCCCTTCAAAATTCGTGCTATGGAGCTTCGGCATCATCGTTTGTACCTGTGCTCCGTAAAGCATTCCCATTAAAATTGTTTCAATCACATCATCATAGTGATGCCCCAAAGCAATTTTATTACATCCAAGCTCCTTTGCTTTGCTATACAAATAACCTCTGCGCATCCTTGCACATAAATAGCATGGGGACTTATCAATTTCATATACCGAATCAAATATCGTGGACTCAAATACTGTAATCGGCACACTCATCATTTTAGCGTTATATTCTATCATTTCCCGATTGATTTTATTATAACCGGGGTCCATCACAAGAAATACTAATTCAAACGGAAATTTGTCATGCCTTTTCAGTTCCTGAAAAAGCTTTGCCATGAGCATGGAATCTTTTCCACCCGATATGCAAACTGCAATCTTATCATTTTCCTGCACTAAGTCATATACATTGATTGCTTTAGCAAATTTGGAAAATATATTTTTATGAAACTTTTTTCGTATGGAAAGTTCAATTTCTCTTGTCCTTTCCTCTATCAGCTCACTTGTCAGTATCTCTTCCATTCACAATCCTTCTTAATTCTCTCTGTCTTCCTTCGTCACACTACCTTCTGCTGCATACTTTCCAAGTATCGCCTCGAACTCTTCTACCGAACACGGTTTTTCATAAAAGTATCCCTGAATAATATCACAGCCAATCTTTGAAAGAAATTCTGCCTGCTCCAACGTTTCTACACCTTCCGCAATAATCGGCATCTTGAGCTTTTGTGCCATAGATACAACCATTTGCAGAATATCCGCACCACGCTTATAAATATCCTTTCCGGACATAAACGCCATATCCATCTTGATTACATCAACCGGTGTATTCTTTAACGTATTCAAAGAGGAATAACCGCTTCCGAAATCATCCATTTCAATTATAAATCCTGCTCTTTGCAGTTTTTCTACCGTTTCTATCTGTTTTACTTCGTCAATTGCAAATGCACTTTCTGTAATTTCCAGTTTCAAATTCTTTTCCGAAATCTGATATTCTGCAATTAATCCTGTAAACACCTCATATAAATCTTCATAATAAAAATCTTTTGTAGAAATATTAACAGAAATAGATAAATGCTCCTTGCCCTCATCCTTCCATTTACGAAGCTGTCTGCATGCCAGTCTCCATACATGCTTGTCCAGCATGGAAATCATACCCCTGCTTTCCAAAAGCGGAATAAATTCTCCCGGTGCAAGCAAACCTTTTGTAGGATGCTGCCAACGCACTAACGCTTCTGTTCCTACGATTTCCTGTGTCCGGTGATTTACCTGCGGCTGCAAATAGATTACAAACTGATCCTCATCAAATGCATTCTGGATATCATCCAGAATTTCCTGATCTTTCCGGCGTTTAATCTCCATTGCCTCATCATAAAAACTCACTACGCTTTGATACGTTTCTCTAATTTCTCCAAGTGCAATCATCGCTCTGTCACACATCATGGATACCGGCATAAAATGATCCTTTACTTCATAGATACCAAGATGTACAACAATATGAAGACGCATATTAACCTTGTACTGCGCACTTCCTATAAAAACTTTCGCATCAAAATCTTCTTTCGGCATACAAACAGCAAAGCTGTCTCCGCCGACACGTCCGTAAACCGTATTCTCGCCACCAAGCTTCTTTAAGTTATCTGCCATCAGTTTCAGGAAGGTGTTACCTACTTCTTCCCCGAAGATTTCATTAATACGCTTAAACTGTTTAATGTCCGAACAGATAATATAATATGGCTTATCCGGATTTTTCTGTAACACAACTGCCGAACGTTCAAAAAACGTATTCCGGTTAAACACATTGGTCAGCTGATCACGCGTTGCCAGAAGATGCTGCTTTTTGCGCATTTCACGCTCATAGGTCATATCATGGAAAATGTAAAAGCAACCGCTGTATCTGCCTTTTTCATCATCCAGCACGATATACTCAATATTGTAATGTCTCTTTTTTCCATCAACAACAATACTGCCATTATTCTGTATTACATTGCTGAAGTATTCATTCTTTTTAAACTCTTCTAATGTATTTAATTCTGTTCCAAACCATTCTTCTGCTTTGGCATTTTGGAAAATACAGGTATTGATATCATCAAATAAAACAACACCGTCTGTCATCTGGTTCAGCAAAATAGACTGTACATTTGACCGGAGTTTTTTAGGAATATAGTAAATACTGCAATATGTAATTACGATTGCTATGATAGCAAAAGAAATCGTCGTCTTATCAAACCAGCTTCTGTAAAAAGCAGAAGAAGCATTGATTAATACTGCTACTCCTATTGCCGATAATATCATGATGTATTTGGAACGAAATACCGCGGACGATTTTATCAGTCCTACAATCAGTATTCCTATCGATATGACAACCAACGCATAACAAATCAGCAAATGGATAACGAAACCTGTGCGGATTTCATAGATATAAAAAGCATTTCCATCGTAATCCGAAGGATTAAAAACTGCTACATGGTGCCATACCATATTCAATAAGATAGATAGGGAATCCAGCATACATAATGCTTTAAACACTTTCCCCATTTTTTCATTCTTTTTCTCATACCTCGCAAGTGCATAGGTATAATCCACAAGCGTATAGCATGCCCAGTCCAGACTTATCCAATAAACAGAATATCCAAACACTGCCACATAATAGTCATCTGCCATAAGCACAAGCATTGCACCTGTTGTTGCATACACTGCGGATACAAGCACTTTCCATAAGTGTTTCTTGGAGCCACTCATATCCTTTTTGGTCATATTTGCACATATAATGAGAATTGCTATAACTACAATATGAAGGATTATGAACAAGATTTTCTGCATATATTAACCACCTTTTTAAAAAAGAAAAATTGCGAATATAAAAATATTATATATTATAGCATACTTTCCCTTAATATAGGCACTTTTTTGTTGTTTTTCATTTGAGAAAATGACAAATTATGCTATAATTTCTCTAGTCCTGTTTTTTGTCGTGGAGAAAGCATTATGAAATATATAAATAACAAAGTGATTACAACATATGTTATCTTTTTTATCATATTAGGAATCGGTTATGTCATTCTAAATTATCAGATATGGAGTCCTTCGCAGCATCCGATTACTTATAACATAAACAGCGATGCCCAAACCGAGAATGATATGTTATCTATCCATATGGAAGCCTCCAAATCCTGGAATGATACCTATGATACCGGCGAAGCCTGTGTAGGTGCCCAATATGACGGTCTCATTACCAACAATTCCGACAAAAGCTTTTATAATTGGACATTAGATATTCAATTACCGGAAGATGCCAAAATTGACAGCTCCTGGAATGGTACATATGTAAATAAGCATTCCCATATTACGATGTCACCTATTGATGATATCCTGACTATTGAACCCGGAGAAACCGCTTCCTTTGGTTTTGTTCTCCACTCCGATTCGTTACTGACTATACAGGAATTTACAATTATTGGTTATCAGTATATTCCGCTTACACAATATCCTCTCTTTTGGATTTTGATTATCGCAACTGCTTTTTGGTGCATCGCCATTATATGTTCTCTTTCTTTTGGTATCAGAATTTATCGTCTCCAAAAGCAGCGTCAAAATGACGAAGCCATTATTTTACAGTCTATGCAGACATTTGCTAATCTGATTGATGCAAAAGACCCCTATACAAGAGGTCATTCCACAAGGGTTGCCGCATACACAAGACTTCTTTGTAAAGAAATGAAGCTGGATTCCCAGACTACAAAGCAGTTTGGCTATATCGCACTAATGCACGACTGTGGCAAAATCGGAATTCCCGATGAGATTCTGAGCAAACCGGGTTCTCTTCTGGAAGAGGAGCGCAACATTATTAAATCGCATACAATAATCGGCGGAAACGTTCTTTCTGATTTCAATGCCATTGACGGAATTTCGGAGGGTGCCATGTACCATCATGAACGCTACGACGGAAAAGGCTATCCTGCCGGTTTAAAAGGTGACGAAATCCCTTTATGTGCCCGTATCATCTGCGTAGCGGATTCCTACGATGCCATGAACTCGGACCGTGTTTACCGAAGCCGTTTGAGCAAATCGGATATTTTGAAAGAACTGCGCCTTAACAGTGGTACACAGTTTGATCCGCAAATCGTAGCTCATATGGTATTTCTAATTGAAATTGGAAAAGTATAAGTAAAGCCCTCACACGCATGTGAGGGCTTTACTTTTATTTTTCAATCATACAAATTGTCACTTCATACTTCTGGCTTTCACCCGGCTGCAAGAATTTCAGCATACCTGTTTTACGCATCACATCACGTCCGTCCGGATAACAGTTTCCACATTCCAGACCAAGCACATAATCGCGTACTCCCATCATTTTCCATTCTACAAATCCGTCTAGGCTTTCTGCATCAAATAACATCTCCAATCCCATTTTAAGCTTAGGCTGATAAATGGATGCATATCCGTTCTTATCCGCAAATTTGTGATAGTAGCACATTTCCTGATAACCGGAGGTCGGCTTTTGCATATGCATCCAGTTTTCAATATCTGTCTGTGCGTGTTCATCTCTTGCCGTTACGGTCTGTGCCGGAATCTTAATCACACTGTCTTCGTCTAACAACGGATATCCCATGTTCATATGATATAAAATTTCAAACGGCTCTTCCTTATCCCCTGTATTCATAATTTCATCGCAAATAACAAACTTGTTTTCTGTAAGAGATACTTTAATATCACGTACTAACCGGAGCTTTCTTCCAAAAATCGTTTCATCACAGGTCATGGTATGTACAATTAGCCAGTCACCTTCTTCGTAATAATACGCATGTTCGCTTGGAATATTTCCAATTGTTCCATGCAGCGGAAAAGCCTCTCCCTCGTCTACACATGGAGAACCTACTGCATCCAAACCACATGTTGTCAAAAATCCTGCTGTAAAAGATTTGAGCCACTGCGTACCCACATTATCATAATATGCCGGTGCCACATAGCCTGCAGGTGTCATATAGCTCATATTTTGTCCTTTAAATCTAAGACGTGTGATATCACCGCATCTGTCAGGAGAAATCGTTAATTCCAAGCCTTTCCCGTTATTTACCTGATACAATCTCATTCCATCGCCTTTTCCGCCAATCAAGCGATGTTCTTCTACTCCGTAAAGCTGTGATGCATGTCCTATATATGGATTCATCTTTTGTACCTCCTATTATGTTTATTTCCCATAATGCTTTGCATCCATTCGCATTAAATATCTATCCTTATTTTCTCATAAAAATCCCTTCCCTGCTATCGTTGATATCCTACAAAATAACCTGACTATTTTTGGAACAACTTCCAATAGCTTCTTCATTAGTTTCTTAAGTTCTATACGGCAGACTGCGTTCTACACAAAGCGCACCCCAGCCTGCTCTTTCATTCGGATAATCCAATATGCCTCTAAGCTCCTTTGCACCACGACATAAATACGCTTTTACTTTTTCCCCATACAGATATGGATCATTCCCTCTTACAATTCCCCATTCCATCAAAAGTGCGGCTGCCGCTGTTACAAATGGTGCAGCAAAGCTGGTGCCCGATACTACCTGAAAGCCTCCGCGTCCGTCACGAACCAAAATATCTACTCCCGGTGCACATAAATCCGGCTTTTGTACCCTTGTCTTCCATAAACCACTTTCCCTACTGACCGTTCCTTCCCTTCTCTCATTCTCCGAAAATAAAGCATAGCCTCTGCCCGAAAAATCCGCATACTCTTCATATACAATGTCATATGCACCAACCGTAATTACTTTATTTGCTGTAGATGGAATTGTCAGAGTCGTATCACTTGTTGCCCTATAAAAATTCGTTCCACTTCCCAGCACAACAGCGGATGGCATATACAAACTACAATATCCGTCTACTACATTGACCGGACTAATCAATAATTTCCATATCCCTGTTGAAATCTGTCCATTCCCTTGTATTTCATCGATTGCCTGAAACTCAAAATAATATTCCTGCAATTGTGAATAGGGTGTCGGTTCTCCGATATATAGTATCAATCGTGTATTTTCCAGTATTATCTCCTGTTTTCCCGGTTGTGAAAGCTGCAACTTTTCACGTTGTCCTGATGGTGATACAAGTGTCAGACTAATTTGGTCAATATAATTCTTCCAAAAGGATATATTTATTGCCTCCTGGAACGGCACAATACTCCATTCTACTTGTGTCTCTTCATCACAAACTAATGCTATATGTCCTGCTGCTGCTCCTTCATTTCCGCTTCCTACACAAATCACAGTTTTATACACATCTGCCGCCGTATCCAGAAACGTTTCAAGTAAAGTAGTTCCGTCATGGGCTCCATAAGTATTTCCATAGCTGATATTGATTACTAACGGCTTCTCCAGTTCACTTGCCTTCTGAAGCATCCATGTGATTGCTCTCATCAATTCTGTTGTTCTGGAAAATCCCTGCTCATTTCCGCTTCCCAATTTTACAATTAACAGTTCACTTTCATCAGCAGCGCCTTCTCCAACACATATATCCGCTATTGCCGTCCCATGACCAGAACGGTCAAACGTGATTTCCGTATCATTTACGATACTTTGGTTAATCTCCTCTCCTGAAAACTCTGTTCCTCCATAAAATCCCACCGGAGCTCTTCCTTCTTTCGTCTGATCCCACAGATAAGCAATCTTTGTATTTCCATCCGGAGTAAGAAATGCCGCATCCTTATAATCAATTCCCGAATCCGGTATTCCTATCAACACACCTTTTCCTGTCAAAAATGGTTCCCTCAATGTAACTTCTGCAACACAGGAACTCCTATTTGCCTGATCGATTGATACCGCCTCTTCATACAATGCTTTCGGCTTTTCTATATAATCAATTTCCGGCAAATCTGATATACTGTCCAAATATCTTCTGTTCACTGTCAGTATGGCATATCCGGGCAATAAAAACTCCGTTTGAAAGGAAGTCGCATACTGCTTTTCTAACTGTTCCAGTTTTTCAGCCACATTCCCATGATACTTAACAATAATTTCCCACCGGTCACCTTCCATAACTCCTACATTCAGCTCTAACGATTTTTGTCGTTCCTCTTCTGTTACCTGTAGTGCAAGGTTTAATAAATTCTCCCGTTTCTGTGATTCCATATTTTTCCGTTTTTTTGCTTCAATTTATTTATAATATATGACATAACCTTCATTTCATTCCTATATTGCTTGACGAAAAAAAGTCCAATTTGTAGAATAGAAACATGAAAAGAAATGCACAAAAAGACACGAAAGAAAACTTCATAAAACACGCAAATGCAGGAAACGAATACCCTGTTACAGTTTCCTATCATGACCTGTCTCAAAATCGTAATGACACCAGATGGCATTGGCATGAAGAAATGGAAATTACCATCGTAAACAGTGGTGTATTGTCTGTGCGTACAGAAGAGGATTCGTTATCTTTGACCGCCGGTCAGGGTATCATTTTTTCCCAGAATACCATGCATTCCCTTCAGGCCGGTTCAGACAAAATGTGTAATTTCTATTCTGTAGCATTTAAGCCGGAATTTCTGTTTGGATACGAGCAGCCATTTTTAGCACAAAAATATCTCCGTCCGCTTCAGTCCGTACCAATAAAACATCTCTTATTAGATGAAAGCAATTCTTGGGATGAAGAAGTTTTAGATGTTATTAATAATTTAATTGCTGCAAATGTTGCCAAGAAAAATGGTTATGAGCTTTCCAGTAAAGCATACTTATATCATTTCTGGGTACTGTTATTAAAGAAATATTCGGAGCAGATATCATCTACAAATGAACCCGCTGAATCGCCTAAGCATGACACAGAGCGTCTCAAAAATGCCCTGACTTATATCGAACATCACTATTCTGAAAATATAACTTTAGACGACATTGCAAACAGTATTCATGTCAGCAAGAGTGAATGCTGCAGATGTTTTAAACGAAGTTTAAATACAACACCGTTTGAGTTCATTATGAAGTACCGCATCATGGAAGCAACGCGCATTATTGTCGAACAGCCGGAAAGTATTTCCTTTTCTGATTTGGCAATGACCTGCGGTTTTAACAATGCGAGTTATTTTAATAAGATTTTTAAAAAATATATGGCTTGTACGCCTAGCGAATACCGAAATGCTGTGTTGCAGGCACAGATTTCCGGCATTGCATACGCAAGCTTTAAAGCATATGAATTTTAAAACGCAGCCGAAGGTGGAAGCACCTCTTGGCTGCGTTTTCAATTTAGATGATATTGCGTATGCCATCACAGATTTTGCGTGCAACAGCAGGATTATTCATAGTATATAAGTGGATACCATCCACATCATTTGCCAACAAATCTATAATCTGACTAAGCGCATAAGACATACCGGCATCGTACAATGCCTGCTTATTATCTCCATAGCGTTTGATAATCTTTTCAAATTTCGGTGGCAGAGATGCTCCACATAAATTCACCATTCGCATAATCTGTGCACCGTTAATTACCGGCATAATTCCCGGTGTGATTGGTACATCAATACCACCAATCCGACAGTCATCCACAAAACGGTAAAAGTAGTCGTTGTCAAAGAACAATTGTGACAACAATACTTCTGCCCCTGCATCCACCTTCTTCTTCAAATTACGGATTTCCGAAACTCTGCTTTCTGATTCCGGATGACATTCCGGATAACATGCACCAGCAATACAAAAATCATAATTTGTATTTAAATGCTTCACAAGATTAGACGCATATCGGAAATCCGGCTTTTCCGGAAGATTCGGATTTCTGTCTCCGCGAAGAGCCAGTACATTTTCAATACCCTCTGCCTGAAGCACTTTTGCAAATTCATCAATTTCCTGCTTGTCATAGCATAAGCAAGTAAGATGAACCACCGGTTCCACATGATATTCATGCTTGATTTTCTTTGCCAAGTCAATCGTTTTATTGTTATTGGAACTGCCACCGGCACCAAATGTAACACTGATATAATCCGGATTCAGTTCACACAAAATTTCAAGTGTTGCATCAATATTTTTCAGTTCATCATCTTTCTTTGGCGGAAAAATTTCAAATGACAACACATTTTTCTTTTCTTTATAGATATCTGCAATTCTCATAATACTCTCCTTATTTTTTTTATAAGAATTTTTGTACACAAATCAATTATATATCTGCCTGCATACGGAGCTTATCCATTTTATAGTCTAATTCCATACTCAATCTCGCACATTCAGCAAGCTCCTGCTCCATTTCTTCTGTAAATTCTTTCTCTTTCTTATATCGAAGCTGATGCTCAAGGCTTGCCCAGCAGTCCATCGCAATCGTACGAAGTTGAATTTCTACCTTCATAAGACGTTTTTCATTTTCCAAAAAAATAGGAACCGATACAATCAGATGCAAGCTTCTATAGCCGTTTTTCTTTGGATTTTGTATGTAGTCTTTCTTTTCTAATAAAGTAATATCATCCTGCTTTAAAAGAGCCTCCGCAAGGGTATATACATCCTCCGGAAATCCGCAAATTACACGAATTCCTGCTACATCATTCAAATTATTCTCGATAGCTTCTACAGTCAAAGGCAAGTCTTTACGTTCCAATTTTTCCATAATACTTGGAATTTTTTTAATTCTGCCTTTTATACTATTGATAGGATTTCTATCGTGCTGCAAAGAATATTCTTCATCCAACACTTTAAATTTTGTTTCGATTTCCATCATAGCACACTTATAATAAGACATCAGTCTCTGCATTTCCATGCCTTTCTGTTTTGCCCAGCCGAGTGCCTTGTCATTGGCAAGCCCCATCATAAGTTTCCCAAGCATACCCTCTTTATCCAATTTCATTTCTAAATTCCTCTAACAGTATTCACCATATTCGCATCCGATGTTTTCTGCCAGAATTTCATCAAGCAGCTTACCGTCACGATACAGTTTAACGGTTCCTTTTCCGTTACCGCCATTCCAAAGACGATTATGGAATTTGTCCCCATTAGGTGCTTCATAATTTACTAAAAGCATATCTTTCTTTTCACAGGTAATATCTGTTACCATTTTATTACGCCATGTCTTTTGCTCTACATGCCAGATGATCTGAGTATCTGTTTCTTTACAGTCAAAGAATGTCCTTGCAAACGTCCAGAATTTTGAAAAGTTAAACTCATATGCTTTTCCTTCATACCAGAATGCAGATAACAGTTTTCTCGAAAGTGCAACAGGTCCGATTTTCGGTCTGCCTCCACCAATATCAAATACACTGTCTGTCAGCTTTTTACCGGTAAGCTTACTAGTCAGGTTATTGGAAGATAACCATACCCATGGAGAAGTAAAATTTTTACCCCAGTTCTTATCAGCATATCCGTAGCTGTTTTCTTTGCTGACCTTATATGTTTCTCCATTCCAGATTACTTCTCCTTCAAAAGCAGATTTCATCCCCTCTGCATGCCAGAACATCTCAAACGCCTGCATTCTCCGAAACGGTGTACTTGCTCCATATCCAACATTGAAGGCTGTCACCTTATCTATTTTCAGATTCCAGCTCATCTCCCCGGATTCACACATATATTCAGGATGATTTTGGGCATCCTCTGCACTCACTTGTACATGCCCGTAAGTACTTATTTCATCCACATAACATTCGTCTGCCTTTACATGAAACGGAACACCAAAATCTACTTCTATCTGATTCCATCCGTAAAATCTATGTAACTGTGTCGCATCTTCGCCCCAAGCCCCTGCTTTTACCATTAAGTAGGATGGTTTGATGCCCTTTTCCTTATTTGAAGGAAGTTGTCCGAAAATCGGTTCATCGCCACCACTTTCCGGATTACATAAGAAAAATTCTATAAAAAACGGCTTCGCCTCACCTGTCAGGGCATGATAGCCGGTAAAAGAATGCCACCACCAATCATAACCGCACTTTGCCTGACCACCGGTAAGCATACATTCATTTCTTCTGATATCGTGTTTGTTAAACATTGCTTCTCCTTATTGTCTATCTTTCAATTCATCATTTTACTTTATCGCTTTATTATAGCAAGGTTTTCCCGGATGGGAAATATGTTATTAAAAAATGATTCTGCATAATCAAAATAGGAATCATCTGCTCGATATCCTATAATCACATCATAAGCATTTACATTAATACTAAAATTATCAAGCAAATACTTTTTTGCTCTCCCTGCAACAGGTGTTTTCATAGAAAGCAGACGATACTCAACCAATACCGCAATCCAATTAAATTCTTTCTCCCCTTTCAGAATTGCGTATCTAAAAGAAAAAAGTGTATAATATTACAAAGATACCGTTTTACAATCGGAGGTGGATGTGATGTGGTTTTGGTGGTTTATGTTTGTGTGTGATTTAATAATACCAATTCTTTTAATTATCGCAGGCAGAATGATGTGGAAGCATTGCCCGCAAAAAATAAATGGTATCTATGGATATCGAACAAGACGTTCCATGAAGAATATGGACACTTGGAAATTTGCTCATGATTATTGCGGACGCCTTTGGTGAAAAAGTGGTTTATTGATGTTAATTCCATCTGTTTTGATACATTTTCCTTTCATCCACAGTAATGAAGATGTGATTGGAACTGTCGGTGCAATTCTTTGTATAATTCAAGTGACTGTTTTGATAGCCACTATCTTTCCAACCGAAGCCGCTCTGAAAAAGACATTTTTTGAGGACGGAACTCGAAGATAAAATGGAATGCAGATCTCAAAAGACTACCTAATCCAAAAGAAGAAAGAACTGAAAGGCGCTGAATTCTTATCTGGATTTTCCAAGGATGATAAAATCTATCCCATAATCACATTGACCGTATATTTTGGTTCTGAAAAATGGGATGCTCCGAGAAGTCTAAAGGAAATGTTCCCCTCAGATATCGAAGATATTGTACTAAATCAAATAGAAGATTATCGCCTTCATTTAATTATTCCAAGCGAAATCGAAGATTTTTCCATATTTAAGACGGATTTAGGAAAAGCATTAAAGTATATCAAAATGTCTGATAAACCGGATGGGATAAAGCAATTAAGACTGGATGAGAATTTTCAACAGATGAGTGTGGATACTATACAGCTTATCAACGAATTCACAAAAAGTAATATCGAAATACCCGAAGAAGAGGAGGAAATAAATATGTGTGTAGCATGGGATACTTTTGAAAGAGAATGTACGGAAAAAGGCCGCCGCGAAGGTCACCGCGAAGGTGTACTGTCCACATTAACAGAATTAGTTGAAAAAGGCATTCTAAACATGGAAGACGCTGCAAGCCATGCATCCATTCCCTTAGAAGACTTTAAGCAGCTCATAGGAAATGCCTCTAAAATATGATATGTATTAATCAAAAATTTATATAAGATATCATTTGCCCGTAACATCAAGATTGTGCATACTTTTTTCTATTCTGCAAATACTATGGAAGCAACGAAAAAACATTTCAACACAATATAGGATGGAGCAAATAATGAACAAAGACACAAAGCAAAACCAAAATGCAGCTTCCGAACTTGCCTACGCTGCACTTGATGAAATTCCCACTCCAAAATCGGATGCAAAAGAAATCGTGGGACTCGTAAAATCAAGTGGTAAAGTCACCGGATATCAGCTCTCTGATGGCTCCACAGTTTCCAAAGACGAAGGAGTCAGTATGGCGAAATCAGGAGATATTCAAGGTGTCGGTGTGGCACACCGTAAAGATTCCGAATATCTAAAATCCTTACCGGATGGAACCGAAGAAAATAATTTAGGCAACCTGCCTTCTATCAGTGGCTGAAGCATTCAGCCACTTCTATTTATGCCAAACAAATCATCCGCGCATATTTTTTTTCTGAATCTTCCACAACTTTTATTTTTCCTTCGGAAATAAAGTGATTAATCCGTTTTGCATACCACCAATCGCCTATGCCCAATGGATAGTATCCTAGTATATTACCAATAAGTCTAGCTTCTTTTATGGGCTCATCAGTAAGCCGTTTCCAAATCAGAAAATCATAAAAGGATTCCGATACACCTACCAGCTGCCCATTCACAACAGCACGCAGTGGACTATTCTCTTCTTGCAGTTCACTCCAAAAACCTGCATTCATCCTGATTTCCTGTTTCGATAACTTTTTTTCATAAGGTAAAAATGCTGCAAATTCCTCTGCTGACACTTCTCCCCAGCTTTGGTAACGCTGTATCGTATTTCCACGAATTTCATACTCCGGCATTTTCACCACCGAAATATCATTTTCATACTTTTGCAAAAGACCACACAACATATAGAATCCACATCTGGAATAAGGTGCATCACTATACCATATTCTTATCGATTCACCATCTTCAAGATAATGTTGTAAACGCACCAATTCATTTGCATAAGCATCTGTCGCCTCTCGTAATTCTCTTTCTAATTCAGCATCTCTTCCCCATTGCTCCTGCGCATACAGAGAGCAAATCAATTTCTTACGATAATCACTATTCACTTCCTGTCTGATATCCCCCACATCCAGTAAAAAAGAAAGACCGATTACTTCTCTGGATGTTCCGGGTATCCAGCCGGCAAATGACTTTTGTGGTGGTTTCTTTTTTCCGACAAACCATACAGAAGTTGGACCGTCTGTTTTTCCATGCATTATTGTATTTTTAGCCACTTTCATAGCCGCAGTTTCACTATCTGCAAATAGTACTTCTATCATAGCTTCCTTACCTTTCATCATCCATTTTTAGTAGTTTTCCCCATTCCTGTACCAGCCTTTCTAAACCCCATGCCGCATTCGCCGGACTGGTCGATGGAAGACATATTGCTTCCTTTTGCAGCAGGGGATAGATATTTTTTTGATAGAGTTGCTGTGCTTTCTCTCCGCGAATATTATATCACAAAAGCATTTTCCATCGAATTATATTTTGCTGTTAGCCGAAGCTCTGTTGCAAAATTTTTCAAATCATTTCTCAAATACTGCTCTAAGGCTACATCCCCTTTATACGCATTATCGACTAATACAGTCAGACATTGTTGTAAGTTTTCATTTAAAGACCTCTTTTTTCTTACACTACTGTCATTTCCAAAAAACAGTACTATTTTCCGTAATTTTTCGTAATCTTCCTTTGTACTCGTTTCTTCCAGTGATTTCCCAAGCATAATATGACACATAAGATTTCTAAATACTATATTACATATATTATAGTATTGACTTGCATAGTCACTATCAAATTGATAAAGTATCTGTCGCACATACGCTTCTGGTAAGGCATTTAAAAACTTTTGCTCCAAACAAATGGCATCTACATATTTTGAAATTGCTTGTATACCGCATTCACCATACAACGAAGTAAGTATCGGATAATCCATTGTTATGCCCGTTTCCTGCGGTGCATATCGAATGTCATAATAATGAAAAAATCCCGGTATAGCCTGTTCTACAGTCAATTTATAGTTTTCATTTCCATAGGCATGAAATGTTAATAACATCTCATTATACCGTTTTTGTGATTCTTTTACTTTATTAAACACGCACTCATAGCCATACTTATACGCCTCCTGTGCTGACAATTTCTGTTTTCCAATCGGTAGCCCACTATGCTCGCCAACATCTATGCAATATAGCACTGCTTCCATTAATTGATTCGCCTTCGTATATGAAATGGATGTACTTTCATTCATTGTATATTTGTCTGCTAATGCCGCTACTAACGGCACAAGTTCTTCCAGCTGATAATTCATTCTTGCCTCCATTCCCAATTTTCCAGACATGCACTTTCCAAATAATCCAAATCCCCACCACAAAACTGCTCATATTGTGCATACATAAACTGCAATATTTCGGTATCAGGTATTTCATCTCCAAGTTCATTTTTAAAGGTATAAAAAATTGCCTGTAAACGTACAATTGTTTCCGCATAATTATCAGCGTAGATATATGCTGAATTGCAAAACTCCATAATCAACTTTGGCAGAATCCCCTCCCCAAATTCAACCCTCTGCTGTCTCTTTAATTCATTTTTTCGTTCTTGAAGCAGCATTTCTATCTCTTCTTTTGATAAGACTAATCCATACTCTATCGTCGCTGCATTCATTTCCAGCAATAGCCTTTTCTGTTGCCCATCCTGCATATGTTCTAACCAGTCTCTTGCTTCCATTCCATCGCTCCCCTCCTTATAAAGTAATTGTTTTCCGCTCTCCTCTTTAATCACTGTATATTAGTGGAGATTTTTCGATTGTACCTCTCATGGCTCACTATTGGTAGACTTGAAAAAAACAGCATTTTGTGGTAATATAAACGTAGAAAGGGAAGAAAATTTTTAATTTTCTTCCCTTTATCATGTCAACAGTATACTTTTTTCATATCTTTACCACAGCTATCTTTTTACGCTTCGTCACATATAATATCACACAGTTCAAACCGCAAAGCTTTCTGAAGTTCCTGCAAAGAAAGTTCTACCTGGTAGCCTATTTTTCCAGCACTAAAAAAGATCGTCTCAAAACCTTGTGCTGACTCATTGATTATTGTTTTAAACTGTTTTTTCATACCTATAGGAGAGCAACCACCATGAATGTAACCTGTAAGTGGTAATAACTCCTTAGCCTTAATCATTGCAATGCTCTTTTCTCCTACCGCTTTTGCCGCTTTTTTCAAATCAAGCTCCTTATGGACCGGTACAAGAAAAACATAATAATTTTTAGAAGGAGCCTGCGTTACTAATGTTTTGAATACCTGCTCAGGATTCTGTCCTAATACTTCTGCTACTTCCACACCACTAATTGCATCTGTATCAGCATAGAAATGACTATTATAGTTTATCTTCTTCTGGTCTAATGACCTCATGACATTTGTTTTTTCAATTCCTTTTTTCATACATTTTCTACTCTAGATATCTTCCGGTAATTTTCTCAGTTTTTTCATTTCCATATCAAGGGCACTATCTAGCCATTTTCCAGCAGATATCCAAAAATATGCATACCCAGTTTCAGCACATTATGACGCAGCAGATTGTTTTTTACCGTTACATAATCATCACTGATAATCCGTTCAACCAATGCTTTTGTTTCTTTCTTGTCAAGCTCCACCGGATCTTTTTGTTCTAATGACTCATAACGTTTTGCCATATCTTCATCTATTTTTCCATTATTGGCAATAACAACATCTATCTTACGTTTTCCAAGATATTGATTTAGAAGTTTAATGTGATCAGACACCTTGAAATCCTCTGTTTCGCCGGGCTGCGTTACCATGTTGCAGACATACATGATTTTTCCCTTGCTCCTGTCAATAGCATCTACGATTTCATCACAAATCAGATTCGGAATAATGCTCGTAAATACACTTCCCATACTAAGCAAGATCAAATCCGCATCCTCTAACGCTCTTACCGCTTCTTTCGTTGGTACCGGCTTTTCCTTGTAAAAGATACGTTTAATCCCCTTATTTGTCATGGTGATATTATGCTCGCCTTCCACAATACTGCCATCTTCCATTTCTCCCATTAAGACAACATTGTCTTCTGTCAATGGTACTACTTTTCCTTTTAAATTAAACACCTTACTCAAAGCTTCAATCCCGTCAGAAAGGTTCCCTGTGATTTCTGACGATGCTGTCAGTAATAGATTCCCTACCGTATGACCATCTAAGTCACTGGTTGTATGGAAACGATAATTAAACAGCTCCATTACAAGAGGCTCTGTTTCTGATAATGCTACTAAGACACGTCTAATATCTCCCACTGCCGGAATGCTGAATTCTTCACGAAGCACCCCTGTACTTCTTCCATCATCGCAAACTGACACGATAGCTGTTATGTCCAGTGGAAATTCTTTTAATCCTCTAAGCAATGTGGACGAACCTGTTCCACCGCCTAAAACTACAACTTTTCTTTTCATACTATTTGCCATTCTTTCTTCTTTTTACAAATATCTTTTACTTATATATCACATTATTTACTGATTTTCATTTGTAATCATATTTCTTGCATGCTGTTTTACAAGCTGTACTTCAAATACACAAGCCCTTGCATCGGACTATTATTGTAGCTTTCGATTTCTACAAATCCATATCTTTTATACATCATAATCGCACTTTCCAAAAATGGAAATGTATCAAGAAGTATGTTTTGATAACCAATTTCTTTTGCATCTTCTATGATTTTCTTAACCATCTGACTTGCAATATGCTTACCGCGAAACTCCGGCTTAACATACAGACGTTTCATTTCACAATTATCATTATCTATCTTGCGAAGTCCTATACATCCTGCAAGTTTTCCTTCATAATATGCTAAATACAGTCTACCCTGCGGCTTGCCGTATTTCACTTCCAAATGTGCGATTTCTTCATCATAATTTTGAAGTGCCAGATAATCTTTGAAACCGGGATTTTCTGCTATCAGCATTTCTGTATATTCTTTGAAAAGTATACTAACCTCCTGCGGAAAATCGTACGCAGGGATAATCTCTAAATTCATTCTATTTATCCTCTATTCCACTCAAAACATTCAGCAGTTACATAACATCAACTTCAATTCCATTCTTGAACAATATTTCTTTTTTCTGTTCAAATCGTTTCTTGTTTTGTACTCCTATTGCATTACATAACAGTTTTACGCTATATCCTGGCTTTTTTGCATCAAGTGCCGTGCTTGCGACACAATAATTGCCATCCACACCTATTATTTCAAGGTTGTTGACTTCATGTTCTTCCAAAAATACTAATCAATGCTCTATTTGAAAATGCACTTGCTGTTTTTTTCAGAAAAACATGTGTTGAACATGCCATTAAATCATCTGCAAAATCGCTACATTCATCCCCACTTCGCAATTGCTTTACATTTTTAATATATATGATAAGGCTACTATCATTAGCTGCCGTTTGTATGTTATTATTTATATGTGACAACAAATCTTCATTATATTTTTTCATATATTCTTTTTGTACGTCAATTACCAATAATGCCTCTTTCACAAATTCTCCTTTTATTGCATTGACAACTGGATTATATTATGTTATTTAATATTAAAAGTCCTCACGCTCTTTTAATTCCATCTTACGGATGGGTCGAGTAATTTGGGACTTTTTTCTTTTCATCAATATTGTGTATCCAAAACCAATTGGATGTCACTTTTTTTCTTATTGATATTCTTATAGACACTACTTCCCCATCAATTATCAACTCATTTCTCAAATATGCATATGTATCCCCACTAACATCATGATAATTTTCAATATTGTCAGCAATTAGTTCTGCACTTTCAATTATTTTTTTCAAATGGCGTAATGTTGCTATTTTATACTTTTTCAGTGTTTTGGGCAATGCTTGGAATCGTTTTCCAGCTCCAACCGTCTCCTTTATTCCTTTTGCATTAATCATAATATGTATTCCTGTTTTTCTGTTTATAATATCATTATTTGCAAAAAATGCTTCTTTCCGCAGTACTTTTAATACCTCTTTTTGAACTCCAATATAATCATTCCATTTTTCTTCGAGATTATATCTAGACAATTCTTCTACCATATTAATACTTTCCATAATAGACCTCAATATTAAATTTTTATTGCTTGGAATAACTGGCGAACGCCTCGACCAAGTAGAAAAGCTAACGCTTCAAGATATGAACATTATAAACATTATCACTTATTTATGCAATCTTTTCATAAGTTTCTTTCTCTAATCTCATATACTATTCCAGATAGAGTCATGCTCTATCTGCGTAATTTTTTATAATGACTAAGATGAATGCCAATATGCCCAATGCCTAAGATAATCGTCGAAATCATAAGAAACACATTCTTTTCATACACACCAAGTAAGAAAAAGGCACACACCGGCAAAGTAGCCCCTGCTACCGGAACGCCGCAAAGACTTCTGTAAAAATCAGACATTCTCTTTTCACTTTTAAAATATCTTACCCAATAAATTTCATATAAAATCATTAACAAAAAAGATGCATACAGCCAAATACTCCATGCCTTATCAAGTGACAATTCAGAGCTTGGTACGATTATCACAAAACAACATACTAATACCTCGCCTACTTTTTCAAATATCTGTAATATTCTATTTTCATTTATCACATATTTATTGTAATCTGTTGGCTGATTTTTTGTCCAAATTATATTGGGTATAAACAGCATCAAGAGATACACCACTCCAATAAGCATCCTCTTCACCTAACCAAATCATAGCTTTCTGCTATCATTCTCTCCAATTCTTTTCTCGGCACCGTTCCATTCAAAATTACCGTGTTCCAATGCTCTTTATTTTGATGGTACCCCGGCAGTACAGCATCATAAGTATTTCTCCATAAGTCTCGCCACTCAGGATCAACTTTTATGTTGATGCAAAGCTGTCCTTCTTTTTCATATGTCCACAAAAAAGCCTTCTTATTTTTGCGAATTCTTACGAGCTGCCAGTTTTCATCATGAAATGGAGCATCCTGATAAGTATCCGGAAAAGAAAGCCCATATTGTAATACCTCTTGTCGTGATTTCATCGTTTATCCTTTCAGCATTCTATAAGAACGGATTATGTACTCCATTTTTATTCCTCAATAATTCTTTTTTATCTAGCTATTATACGCTTGATGCTTTTTCCTTTCAACAGCTTTCCCACCAAAAAAGGACTATATATTTATATAGCCCTTTTGACACAAAGCTCCTTTTCAATCACGCTTTTGATGAACTCTTTACTATCATCTTCCACTAACCAAAAGAAAGCGCTGTTTTTACATTTCTTGTAATTCACACCATCCATCACGAAATCATAACCTGCCGTACATGTCGGACTACATTCTGACACTCCTGTCAGCTTCTTGCAATCGCCTGCTTTTATTACACTTTGTTTCATCTTCTCCGGAAGTAAGTCAAGCAATCCTTGATACATCTGTACATGTCTTGCATAAATTCTGACCAGCATTCCACTCTTGCGAAAAACGTAATTCATAACCGCAATTCTTTTCTTATCCTTCATGTATACATATGTAATTACATACCCTTGCTTTGCCTGCTTAATTTCCAGTTTGCATCCACTGTCCAAAAACATTTTATGGACTTCATCAACGAATGGAATATGATTTGCTTCTACCGTTCCAAGAAAATCTTCATAGGTTATTGCCATCCCTAAATACCTTCTTCCTCTCTCTTTACAACCGGAATCCATACTTCATACTTCATATTCATCGGATCTGCATTTAAGTATACTTCTATATCCGGCCCGTTTGCATACTCATATCCTGATGTCGGAAGCCAGTCCGTTATGATACGACATTCCATATCCTGAATAGATGTTTCTGCACCTTCCCCTGAAAATACTGCCCATGTAAAACCAGGAATGACACGTTCCTCCATCCCTTCCGGAGCATTTTGTGTGCTGGCAACCGCAATATAATATTTCCAGTCTTCATCATCATTACACATGCAGACACCTAATATCCCTTGCATGTCGTCACTCATTATTCCAAGTATTTTGGGGATAATTCCGTCCATATGTGCCTTTTCCCACATCTGAGGGACCTTCTCAAAATTCTTTTCCATTTCCCTCTCAAGCGGCATTGAAATACCCACAATTCTAAATGCTTCTTTTTTTTCAATTCGATAATTCATTTCGTAGTCTCCTTTAATTGATATATGGAAACGAATCGGAGGATAAGACTTAACCATTGCACCTTTTTCTGACACTTTAGATGGTGCAATACCATGAATGTTTTTAAAAGCTCTATTAAAAGCCGTCGGAGAATCATATCCATATGAAAGTGCCACATCCATTACTTTTTCACCGGAAAGCAGTTCAACTGCTGCAAGTGACATTCTTCTTCTACGGATATATTCCGACAATGTAACATCTGCCATGTATGTAAACATTCTCTGAAAATGATAGGAAGAACAGCCTGCTATTTTCCCAAGCTCTTCCATGTCAATCTCACTCTTCATATGTTCTTCCATATAATTGATTGCACTATTAAGTCTGTTTATCCAATCCATACTTCATCTCCTGTTGTTAATATAATGCATATACTTTATCGTTTCCTCGCATTTTACGTGCAGAAATAGCGAGCATGAATAAATCAAATTTTTGACAAGGCTACCATCTTTACTTTTATTCCTTCAAAAGATTTCCCACATGTTCTGTCTCAAAAAACAAATCTTTATTCGTTAAAACAACAATAATAGCAGCAATAAAGACAAATAATGTCTCTATACATTTTGTTTCGGGAGTCATATTAATTTTCTCTTGCATGATATTAATGAAGATATGGAAAATTATTGTAGCCAGCATACTTCTATTGTTTTTCACATATACCCATGTCTGTAAAAAATCAAGCGGAATCACACTCAAGAGGAAATTCAGTACATAGATAATCCCCATCTCTCTAAGACCATATTGGTATGTACCCGGAACCCAAAACAGGGGAATATGCCAGCAAGCCCATATCACACCAAAAATGATTGACTCTTTAAACCAACTGAAATATGCACCAACTGCATCCTCTCCATACCCTCTCCAACCTAATTCTTCTATGCTTGAAGCAAGTAGTATAGTAAGCAAAGCCGAGGTTCCCCCAACCGAAAAAGAGAAATCTTCCGTAAAAGAAAATTGCTTGACAGAACCACCAAATAGTATGGAAGTTCCTATGGACGCAGCTACGACTATAGCAAACAAGCCAACTGCCAGAATAATATATCGTGGCTTTATACGATAAAAACCAACAATTTTTCTCTTGAAGTCCTGTTTCAACGCCATGTTCTTTGATGTAAATACAGTAATAACAGCTACCACCGCCGGAGTTATCAATCCTAAAAACATAAACAAGAACAAGGTAGAATTCTCTTTACATAATATTGCTATCAGCCAGAAAAACCATGTTACTGAAAAAACAGTAATATAAAACCGAAAAGGCCTGTAAGTATAACGTTCCATCTTACGCCTCCTCTCTGGTAATGTACAGCTCGCTTTTCATACCATTCAATTCAATATAATTGTCCGCATCCTCCAAAGAAAAAGCTTCTACTCTCTCGCTGTGTTCTTCATAGTATATTGCTGTACCAATTCCCTTTTTCTTTGCACGAAAAACAAAATTCATCGGTACTTTTACTTTCGATATTGCAGAAATCTGATTGATTTCAATAGCTCCCTCGTGAGACATTACCTCAACAGACATATCCAGATTGCAGTTTATATCAACTATACTCTTGCATCCTTTAAGACATACCTCTGCTACTTTTCCGTCAAACTCAATACTCTTGCATTCTACATCCATAAGTTCCAATCTCTTGGCATTAACAGCCACTTCCAATCTATCTATGTATTTCTGCGGAATGTCAATTTGAATTACCATGCTTTCTTTTGCATCTGTTTCTGTCGCTCCATTTAATCTCTGGAGTTCAACGTCAATCCTGTTTTTAACATCATCTAATTTGATTTTATAATCACGTTGAAGCTCCTTTATGATGTTTGAAAATAGAGATATCTTAATTTTCTCCCCCTCAGAGGAACAAATCATTACAGTATAAGCACTGCCTAATTTAATATCATAGCTTTTTATGCCATCAATATCATATTCCGTCGTGCTTACATATAAGTATTCCGACTGTTTTTTCTCTCTCTTTTCATTCATCAAAAGCTCATCCAATGAAATTTGAAACAACTCGGCTATTGCAACTAAATTTGTTATATCCGGTGTTCCTGTTCCATTCTCCCACTTTGTGATGGCTTGTCTTGATACTCCAATCAATTCCGCCATTTTCTCTTGGGATATGCCTGCCTGTTTTCTGCAATTTCTAATTTGTTCTTCTAAAGTCATTTTTATCCTCCCAGATTCTGTTATTAAGCATTCTTGCTTGTCTCAAAGAATAGTAAAACAACCTTTACAAAACAAGAAACATTTGTTGTCATTTGGGTATTTCCGTGCTACTTTCCGTTGCCTTTGCCATTGCTATGCTATTATCCTATATTACTTCATTTTCCTCTTTCACTTCTCGCTCAAAGAGCTCGGTTAATTAGAATTGACCTAACACAAAGTGTTGTCTATGTACTCAATAAGAGGCTTTTTGTTAACCTTATCCCTATTGTTGATATACCAGGCATAGGATTCTTCCAAACCCTCTCCTAAGGGTTTCACTTTGTCCATTAGTTCATACTGTAAGGAAACATCCAGACAGTACTCATAATCATAGAAGCTAAAGTAATTCCTTTGTTCAATATCTTGATAAACATTAGCAAATGTGGCTTGCTTTCCAACAGCATTGTAGCATAACTCTACCCACTCACGAATTGAAACAACTGCTTTATTTCCTACGTTAAAGATATGCCGGGACGGTTTTACATCCAACAGGACATCAATGAATCTACATAAATCATGGATATTGAAGAATTGCAACTTCATATCACCATCTTTAGGTAAATAGAATTTTCTGTCAGCTAACGCACAATCAAAAACAAATGCTTCTCTGTATACATTATTCATTGGACCATATAGGTATGGAGGTCTAAGAATGTATGCGTTGGGGTTTCTTTTCAACAAAGCTGTTTCTGCCTCTATTTTATTCATTCCATACTTGCCCCAATACTTATTGATACCGAGAGGCGCATCTTCCTTGAATGGTTGCGAAACATATTCCGGATATACGGCACTTGAACTGATAAGAATATAGTTTTCATAAGCTCCCAAAGCGTTAAGCAACCGTTCTACCTCATCGGAAGTATATGCTGTATCTATTACAGTATCAAACCGATATCCACGAAGGGTATCACCAAGATTATTCCTATCAGCCTCAATAAGTGTTACACCCTTGGATTGTTCTTTCGTGTTTCGATTAAGCACATATACATCATAGCCTTTAGCAACACAATACTCTGCAATATATCGACTAACAAATACCGTTCCACCTGTTACAAGTATCTTTTTCACATCTACACTCTCCATTGATAGTCACAGTTTCTTCTGGATTTCTCATTACCTTCGTAAAACTAAAATTTTGCACCCATTTCATACGCCTTGGCAAGATGCTGTGGAATCTTCTCACTTCGCACCTTTTCATCCCAATGCGTTATACTATCAAAGATAACCATCTCTTTCTCTTTTGCTCTATTACGAATCCTATCACCCAACATTACTGTTTCCATAGCATTCTTTTCCCCTGTTTCAATGAGAGCTTCCATTGATTTTCCTGCGCAAACTATAAATAGTGCTTTTTCCAAAATCTTCATCGTAGGATTTGGATTATATGCAAATCCGGTTGTCCAAATTCGGTCAAACCAACCCACAAGCTTTGCAGGTGCTTCTGTCCAAAATACAGGATATATAAATACAATTGCGTCACTGCTTTGTATTTTTTCCTGTTCGAGCAATACATCTTTTGACTTTATTCCATCAGCTCTGTAATAGGTTTCTCGTAAATATTCTTCTTCACTCATATCCGAGTTGAAATTCATATCATATAAATCAGATATTAAAACCTCATGACCGGCATCTCTCAAACCTCGTTCAAAAGCTTTATATACTTCATTCGTAAAACTTTCTTTTGAAGGATGGCAATATACAATAAATACTTTCATAATATTCCTCCGTAAAATCTAAATGCAGATTCTTTCACTATGTTTCCTATAAACTTGAATTTACTTAACAGGTCTTTCCCATTCACCGGTATCTGCATTCTTGACTAATACAAGTTCATAACCATCATTTGAACGGTTGAAATAAATCTCTGTATCGTCCTTATCAAGTTCAAGTACAAACGAATTTACAGCGCCAAAAGAACTATTTAACCCACCGAATGTAGAGTAAAATGTAAGATAATGTGGTTTTACGCCTCCGCCATTATCTTTAAAATTTCTAATATTGCCTATGGAAGACATCACACATACCTTTAGTGTAATTTCTGAGCCTGTTTCTGAAACAGAATACGCACATAATGCAACATCGGTTCTCTCAATAAAACCTGTAGCAATTAAGAATGATGCTATAAAAACAACTATAGCAGCAATTACCAAAACAACTTTCTTTTTCACACAATCGCTTTCCTTTCCGTTGTATGTATCTTTATTTTATTCCCCAAATCCGTAAATGGAGCAAAGTTCTCAAAACTAATAAATAAACCATTATTCTTTAATGCAGCATAGTATTTCATAAGCGCTGCCCTCCGACCGGTTTCATTCATATAATGATTTACTTGTATTGCTGTGATTACATCAAACTCATTAACAAAATCCAGTTCTTCAAATATCCTTTTGGCAACAAGCTCTCTGTCTGCCTTATCCGGAACTATCACATCAATTCCCGCCTGAAGCATATCTTTTTTCATACACTTTTCTCCTTATGTGCTGTAATTATGGTATAACTGAATGCATTAACTGTTATGATGCAGTCATCCACTCTTACATACCAATTCTTTCCTTTTCTCGTAATCACCGCACTATCTGATTTGATTTTGTCTTTGCACCATTTAACCACATCATCTGTATCTAATGACAAATTTCTTTTTATTCTGATAACACCTAATTCCGTTGTATGTATCTTTTCTAAGTTCTTTAACAATTCCGTTTCTGTCAATTCGTATATCATATAATCCCCTTTTTATCCGTTAAGTGATATCCATTTTCTGTATTTTTTCTAATGCTTCATAGATATCTTTGCATATCAATGGTCGCATACTATCATTGTATCTGCCTGTATCTGCTTTCTGAAGTGCCAAAGTAATATCTTTTCTAAGCTCCGGCTTGTACATTGCAATTATCGGCAAAAGCTTAATGCATTGTCTGGCGGCAATAGGCTTAACGTCTGTAATATGCTTCATATATTCATCAATAATTTCATCAATTTTGTAATCCTTATCCCATTTTGCATTATATGCTATTAATACAAATCCTCTAATCCGAACATAAGAATTATCACTATAAAGCATGTCACACAACCTATCCATATAAGGATACACGCAATCGGTTTCTTCACTTTCCTTTTGTAATTCCTGCAATGCTTTGTAGGCCACATTATGATTCTTATCAAATAGTAATTCAAATGTTTCTGATACTGTCTCTTTCATCGCTTATGCTCCTCGTTTAATTGATTTGCCGCACGAAGTACCGCTATTCTTGTTTCCGTCAACCTTTCCAAATCATCTATAGTAGCTCTCTTATATTGAATATTCATTATTTTCCCTCGCAAGTTTTATTTTACAGGCTGCTTATCTCATTCAAATCCGAATAACTATTTACCTACATTCATCTATCTTGTTAATTCCCACTGTTCAAAACTAACAATCTCTTCTAAATCTTTCCTTTTTCTTGGAGTTGGCTTTTCATCCCCATATCCTAATGTCACTACTCCAACTACATATTTATCGGAAGGAATATTCAGTATTGCTTTCATTTCTTTCTGCTCATACCAGCCTGTCCAACACGATGCCAGCCCCATATGTGTTGCCTGGAGCAAAATATTCTCAACAGCAACTGCAGTATCTCTAATAATTTGCTTTAATTCATGACAAGCTTCCGTTTCATCTATAAGCATAGCGTCTGAATCGGGAATTCTACAAGATATATCTGCTACACACACAATAAAAACAGGTGCACTTAACATCCATTTTTGATTATGATCCGCCTGTACTATCTTTTCTTTTGTATCTTGCGATGTTACCACTATAAAACGCCATGGCTGTGTGTTGCTCCCGGAAGGTGCCAATCTGGCAGCTTCTAACACTGACAATATGTCTTCGTGTGAAACCTGCTTGTCAAGATATTTCCTTGTACTCCTTCTATCCCTGATTTCTTTTAAAACCTTCATAACCATTTCCTCCACCATATATCTCTGTACTTATGACAGGAAATAAATCATGTCTTACCATTTACTATTTTTCCCTTTAAAAAAGCTTCTTTCCAGCAAGCTCATCAATTCCACATTCTCTTGCCATAGAGTTCTGTTTGTATGGATTAACAAGATTCACATTATCATAACCCTCTCCCCAATCTGCCGGAAGAACCGTCATAAACCTGTCAATTCTCTTAGTTAAAATAAGAAAAGTGATATCCTGTCTTTCTTTTATCATAGACCATATATCCATACGCCATTTATCTGCTTCCGGCAAAAAGAAATCCGTTGCAAAACAAGTGGCTAAAATCTTGCCGCCCTTGATATTGTACTCTCCGTTTTTCTTTTTTCGAACAGGCCAATCATACTTATCTGTCTTTATAATGTCATTCTGACCATATCTCTTTGCATATGGTCCATAAAAATAGCAATACTTGCAACCTTCACTGTACGGCTTACACCCCGTCCAC
>SVFS01000007.1 GCA_015056725.1 Lachnospiraceae bacterium
TCTCAGTCCCAATGTGGCCGTTCACCCTCTCAGGCCGGCTACTGATCGTCGCCTTGGTGGGCCGTTACCTCACCAACTAGCTAATCAGACGCGGGTCCATCTCACACCACCGGAGTTTTTCACACTGTATCATGCAATACTGTGCGCTTATGCGGTATTAGCACCTATTTCTAAGTGTTATCCCCCTGTGTGAGGCAGGTTACCCACGCGTTACTCACCCGTCCGCCACTAAGTTTTAAAGCTTCCATCCGAAAACTTCCACTTTAAAACTCCGTTCGACTTGCATGTGTTAAGCACGCCGCCAGCGTTCATCCTGAGCCAGGATCAAACTCTCTTGTTTAATCTTTTTTCTGGTCCCAAAACTGCTCTCTGGCTTTTTTGTTTCCTCGTTTTACTGTTTAAGGTCGTTCATACATTCGTTGCTTGTATTTACGTCTTCGCTTTTTAAATTTCTTCTGAATCTTCTAATAGATTCTACCGTTAGGTTTTTCTCTCTTTTTTTAGAATTTTCAGGGTTGCATTACTGTTTATTTGTCAAGGTTCTTTCTGCTCTTTTGTCCGAGACAGCTTATATAGATTATCATAAGCATTCCGGCAAGTCAAGCAATTTTTTAAACTTTTTTGAAGTTTTTTGTTGTCGCATTTTGTTGCTTTTGCGACAGCAAGATATAATATACACAGATAAACTTTCTTTGTCAACATCTTTTTCACTTTTACACACAAAAAACCTTCCGTACGTTTTTAAGCACGGAAGGTTCTCTAATTTTAAATCATTCCAGTCCAACTGTTATATTACTGTCACCCTTCTTAACATACAATTTCAGGTTGCTTGCCTGCATAACTTCTTCATCCACCTGTGTTATAATTACAAATTCTTTTTCTGCTCCAGGTTCCAGTTCTTCCTGCATATAAGCAAAATCATTTAAAAGCATTGTTGCCATATTGGTTCCTTCCGCTTCATCACTGATTAATCTGAATTGAGCATTTTGAGATAACATATCTGCAAATATATTGGAATCTGTAGAATTTTCTACTCCAAACGATGCTACCAATAGCGTTTGTCCGCTAGTTGCTTCTATAGTAGGTGTCCATTCTGAAGTTTCTTCTGAAGGATAACTTTTCGTCAACTCATATCCCTGATAAGTAAGTGTCAAATCATCTATCCCAAGAAATGACTGCATATCTCCTATCGTTCCCAGAGGTATTGTTTTTTCTGTACCGTCACGCACTTCTGTGTTATTCAGCTTCGCTTCCGCAATTTCCTTTTCTTTTGCTTCTGCTTCTTTCTGGGCATCAATAATTTCCTGTACCTTTGCTGCCTTTTCTGCAATCTCTTCTCTTCTTTTTGCTTCCTGCTCTATATCAATCAATCTGGTATCATGCTCCGGACTGTATTGTACAACCAAATCACTTGCATATGTTGCAACAAGCGATTTTTGTTCCTCAGTAAGCTCCGGTATTTTGTTTCCACAGCCAGTCAACGATATAATACTGCCTACTAATAATGCAATAATGATTTTTCTCTTCATACGCATCTCCTAACATTTTACGCTATACTTCTGATGCACTTAACTCTACCCAAAATTCTACACCATTTTCAAAATTATTTACACCATAATTTTGATGATGTGACTCCATAATTGCTTTTACAATAGATAATCCAATCCCACTTCCGCCATATTCACGTGTTCTTGCCTTATCTGCTTTATAAAACTTGTCCCATAAATATGGAAGTGCCTCATCTGCGATTGGCTCTCCGGTATTAAATACAGACAATCGTATCTTATCCTCATTTTCATCCAGGCGGATATTAATTAATCGTTCTCCGTCCAAATGATTTAACGCATTGCTGAGATAATTCAGAAATACTTCTTCTATTTTAAATTCATCTGCCCATACATATATCGGCTGATAATCTTCTATTTTAACAAGTGCATCCTTTTGCCTTATTAAAATAGAAGCTGATTGAAGACAATTATTAATAAGTGCAACAAGGTCAAAGCGTTCCATTACTATAGGATCATTTCCAAATTCCAACTGATTCAATGTCATCAGTTTTTTTACCATAGTGTTCATTTTAGCAGCTTCATCCATGATCACAGAGCAATAAAATTCTTTACTCTCTTCATCATCATGAATTCCTTCTTTTAGTCCTTCTGCATAACCTTGTATCAACGCAATTGGCGTTTTAAGTTCATGAGATACATTCGACAAAAATTCTCTTCGCATCTCATCAATTTTTTCTTTCTTTTCAATATCCCGCTGCAGCTCATTATTTGCTGTCTTTAGTTCTGAAATGGTTATTTCCAATGTCTGCGATAATTCATTTATATTTTTCCCCAAGGTATCAATTTCCGCAGTCCCATTTCCTCTATACTTTACATCAAAATCCAAGCCTTTCATTTTGTCTGAAATTTCCGCAAGCTCTAAAATCGGTCTGGATATTGTTTTTGACAAAAAATGTACAAAGCATGTTCCTATCACAATAGCAATCAGTCCTGCATACGCTAAAAACTGATTAGAAATCTCCACACTGTCTTTGATACTTTCCATTGCGCTTCTCATCAAAAAGAGATTCCCATTGTCCAAAACACCCCATAATTCCAAGTATTCTGTTTTAATTCTTGGGTCTTTTGTTATTTGAAGTGTCATTTTTTCAGTTTCTTCAATAATCTGAGCCCCAGGTTCCCAAACACTTCCGGAAGGCTTAAACAAATATTCCATCAATTGACGCATCAACATATCCACTTCATTGCTGGAACATTTTATACTTTTTGAATCCGCATCAAGAATAATTGCACTGATATTATACTTCCCACAAATCTTCTGCCATTCGATATCATACTCTTCTGTATCTAATACGCCCTCTACTGCAGCTGTATTAAAGCTCTTATACGCTTCATAAAGATTTTTTTCTTTATTCCACAAATAATATCGTTCCAGACAGGTGCTGTTTATCACCCAGCAAAGCACAACAACCAATACTGTCAATGCAATACATAACAGTGTAACCTGCATGCGGATTGTCAATTTTTTAGTAGGCTTTTTTGAAATCATTTTATTCGATACCCATCACTTTATAATCCTGATCTTCTATCACTTTTTTCAATTCTTCATTAGGAATATCTGCATTCAGTGTAAGAATCGCAGTACCTGCTTCATGACTTACCACTGCTTCATCCACCTGTGGCAGAGCTTCCAATACTTTTTTCACCCTTGCTTCACAGTGCATACACATCATACCTTCAATTTTCATTGTTTTTGTCATATTATTTTCCTCTTCTTCCTGTCTATTTACTGTAATAGTTTTTGACTGTTTTAAAGCATGCTTCCTATCCTTTGACGAATCATAAATCTTCACAAAGTTCAGTCGTAATGCATTTGTAACAACACAAAAGCTGGAAAGACTCATTGCAGCTGCACCAAACATCGGATTTAATTCCCATCCGAATATCGGAATCCAAATACCTGCTGCCAAAGGAATCCCTATTATATTGTAGAAAAACGCCCAAAACAAATTCTGGTGAATGTTTTTAAGCGTAGCCCGACTCAAACGAATCGCCGCCGGGACATCACTGAGCCTGCTTTTCATTAATACAATATCTGCAGCATCTATTGCAACATCGGTTCCTGCTCCAATTGCAATTCCCATATCCGCTTTGGTAAGTGCCGGTGCATCATTGATGCCGTCACCAACCATCACTGTCTTTCCCTGTTTTTTTAATTTTTCAATAATCTGACCTTTTCTATCCGGCAATACACCTGCGATTACTTCGTCCACGCCTGCCTGCTGTCCAATGGCATTTGCAGTTTTCTCGTTATCGCCTGTCAGCATAACCACTCGGATTCCCATATTTTGCAGTTCCGCAATCGCAGCCGGACTATCTTCTTTTATGATATCTGCCACCGCTATTACGCCAAGCATTTGCTCACCTTTTGCAAAAAGCAATGGTGTCTTGCCTTGTTCTGCCAACAATTCTATCTGCTTTTTAATAGAATCTTCTATTTTAATGAATCCGCCGATATAATTACTGCTTCCACCAACAATTCTACAGGCATTTTCATATGCCATCAATCCATTTCCCGGAAGCACTTCAAAATTCTGCAATTCCAGCAGTTCTTTTACATATTCTTTACAATATAAGACAACTGCCTCTGCCAATGGATGTTCGCTCTTTCGTTCCAGAGCATACGCATAAGTAAGCAAATCTTTTTCGTCCACATCCTTACACGTGACAATATCTGTTACTTTAGGATGACCACTTGTAATTGTCCCCGTCTTATCCAGCGCAACAATCTGTATCTTACCGGTTTCTTCCAACGATACCGCTGTCTTAAATAAAATACCGTTTTTGGCTCCGACTCCGTTTCCAACCATAATCGCTACCGGTGTCGCAAGTCCTAATGCACATGGGCAACTGATTACCAAAACAGAAATACCTCTTGCCAGGGCATAGCCAAAGGATTGTCCTACAAATATCCATATAAAAATCGTAACTAACGCAATAGCAATAACCACCGGCACAAATACGCCTGATACTTTATCTGCCACTTTTGCAATCGGTGCTTTGGTTGCTGCTGCATCGCTTACCATCTGAATAATCTGAGACAAGGTGGTATCTTTCCCCACCTTTGTTGCTTTGCATCTTAAAAATCCGGACTGATTGATTGTACCAGCCGAAACACTATCTCCTACTTCTTTATCGACAGGAATACTCTCCCCTGTTAGTGCCGATTCATTTACTGCACTATTTCCAAAAATCACTTCTCCATCTACCGGAATCTGTTCTCCCGGTTTTACCACAAAAACGTCTCCGGGCTTTACTATTTCAACCGGAACTTCTTCTCCGCTTTCCAAAACCGCCGTTTTCGGTGCAAGCTTCATTAAACCTTTTAACGCATCTGTAGTCTTTCCTTTGGAGCGTGCTTCCAGCATTTTTCCAACCGTAATAAGCGTAAGTATCATAGCTGCCGATTCAAAATAGAATTCATGCAGGTAAGACCGGGCTGACTCCATATCACCAGCCGACTGGGCGGCTGTCATCATAAATAATGAAAATGTACTATACACAAACGCTGCTCCCGAACCAAGAGCAACTAAAGTGTCCATATTCGGTGCTTTGTGCAGCAATCCTTTGAAGCCGCTTATAAAAAACTTCTGATTGATTATCATTATAATAATCGTAAGAAGAAGTTGGATTAATCCAAGTGCCACCGGATTAGCTGTAAAGAATTCGGGCAATGGCATAGCCAACATCATATGCCCCATAGAAAAATACATGAGTACTACTAAAAAACCTAACGATGTAAACAATCGTTTTTTCAGAATTGGTGTTTCTGTATCTTTTAATGTGTCTTCTGTTTTCTTACCATATTCTGTTGAAGTACCGGAGTCTTTTTCCATCGCACCATATCCTGCGGCTTCTACTGCCTTTATAATGGTATCCGTTTCCGCAGTCCCTTCAACACCCATAGAGTTTGTCAAGAGACTAACCGAGCATGCCGTTACACCATCTATATTAGAAACCGCCTTTTCTACTCTGGCACTACATGCCGCACAGGTCATCCCTGTAACTGTGTATTGTTTCATGCATTCTCCTTCTTTTCCAGTTGCTCACACAGCTTAACTATTTCGCTTTCACCAAAAATCTCTATCCCATTTTCATGGAATAACTGCGCTGTCATCCCATCACCGTCTTTGAAACCACCGGAAAAAGTTCCATCATAAATAATACCCTTTCCACAGGATGGGCTTCTTTCTTTTAGTATGGCATATTTGCAATCATATAATTTAGCTACTTTTAAAGCTTCCTTTGCACCTTTTTCGAAATACTCCGTCACATCTTCTCCAACGCAGTTCATTACTTTATCCTCTATGCGTTCAGAAGGATGTCTTGGAGTTTGCATTCCACCAAGCTGTTCAGGGCATATCGGAATCAAGTGAATGTCTTTTCTATTTAAAAGTGCAAGCACTTCATCATGCGCTTTCTCATTCCCATCATATCTGCAGGATACGCCCAACAAGCATGCACTGACTAAAATATTTTCCATAGTTCACTCCCTAACTCTGCATATTCTATTTCACAATACCTTCCTTTACAAGGAGTTCATAAATGGCTTTCGCAAGCTTCCCATGATTTTCCGCATCAAAATGTACACCGTCAATCTCGCTTGCTTTCGCAATCTGTGCTGCATCAAGGAAATAGCAACCGTACATATCTGCCAGCTGTTTATACCAAGATGCTAATTCATGAGATACTTTCACACATTTTTCAAAATCAAAGCAATCTGCAAGCCATGAATTTTCTGCATTTTCGCCTATAATCGGTGGCGAAATAAGAAGTATCTTCATATGGTCATTCATACGAAATCTATTATATGCCTGTACCTTTTCCAAAAAAATCTGCATTTCCCCTGCAATATCCATGGATGCATAAGAAAATTTGCGTTTCAAATCATTTCCGCCAAGCATTAAAATCATAAGGTCTAACGGGTTCTGACTTTCAATGCAAGGGATGATGTAATTCAATCCGTTCTTTTCACCTTCCGCCGGATCATCCGTTGCGATTGTACGGCCGTTTTGTCCTTCTTCAATAATTTTATAACTTTCCCCAAGAAGATTTTGCAAAACTCCTGTCCAACGTACGTCTTCCTCTAATCTTGTTCTTTTTGCCGGATCGTATCCCCATGTAAGAGAATCTCCGAAACATAAAATTCTGTATTTTTCCATAACTGTTCCTCTTTTCTATTTTCGTTAATTATACTCAAATTATCAACGTTTCTTTTGGTATCAACCACTTTCATACATTTAGCGACCATCCATAGTCACCGTGATAAATCATATGTTTTGTCATGCCGCCATCAATGCAAATATTTTCTCCTGTAATAAATCCTGACATATCGGAGCAAAGATAAAGAACCATATTGGCAATATCCTGTGGATTTCCAACTCTTCCTACAGGTTGCTGGATAGCATCTGCGCCCTCATAAACAGTACTAGTATTATTAATCCATCCCGGAGATATGGAATTTACTCTTACTTTACCCGCAAGGCTTACAGAAAGTGCATGAGTAAGGGCAGAAATTCCACCTTTTGCTGCAGTATAACTTTCGGTTTCGGGCTGACTCATTCTATCTCTGGAAGATGATATATTTACGATACTTGCACCGGCATTAAAATAAGGTGTAAGGAGTTTTGCCAAATAAAACGGAGCAGTAACACCAACCTTCAGTGCATATTCAAAATCTTCATACGTTCCGTTGCTGATTCCACACATCTTCGGTGCAGCGTTATTTATAAGATAATCCACTTTTCCATAATCTGCGATTACTTTCTCCACAAAACGTTCCAACGTTTCTTTATCTGCTATATCCCCTGTGAAATATTCGTTTTCTTTGATGTCAATTATTGCAACTCTTGCGCCTAATTTTTTAAACTCTTCCGCAATGCACTTTCCTATTCCCAGAGCACCGCCTGTTATAACCACAACTTTTTCATTAAAGTTATACATGTTTTTACCTCATTGTTGAATTGTTGTAGGATTCAGATTAAAAACATTATATCAAACGCTTCAAAAAAACAATACTCAATAATTGCCCTCAGCGTCCTTTCGAACTTGTGTTCTATTTCGATTCATGATATAATAATGCCAGTAGCAATTTGCTACTGGCAATCGTGATACAGGGTGGTTGACCTCCATTTTACATAGGATGGAGGTGATGCTTATGAAGAACAAATTCGATTTTAAAGACTTAATGTCTTTCGGAATGTTTCTCTTGGCACTGCTGACATTCATTTATTTGATTTGTCACTAAAGCAATAAAAAACCTTCCCTGTACATTGGCCCTGTGCGGGAAGGTTTTTACCCCAACTAGGTCAACCACTCTGTGGCGATTGCCTTTTGTTAATTATATTATATCAGAACTTGGAAGTATTACAAGCGCTTTCTTCAACCACTTTTAGTTTTGCAAATCACTTTGGCACTTTTTCAAATTACGCTTCTACACTCTCAGACCTTGACTTTCATTACCAACCGCCATTCTATCGCATTACTTCACTCAGCTTTTCTTCAAAAGCTTTGAGTTCATCCAGTTTTTTATCTAACTGTTCAAAATTTTTCTCAAAATTCCATTTGTTCTACATTTTTCAATAGTTTCGCATGTTCGGATGTTCATATAATAAAAAGGTAGACCTCGCAGAGACGACCTCTCGCAAAACTGCTTCGCAGTTTCGCGAGAGGTCGTCTCTGTCGCACAATAAAAGGAGCGCTACAGACGCTCCCGTGAGTAAACTCCCGTCGCGTCTATATCACTCCTTTTGCTCTGCTCGTAGCTATTCCTCCCATTTGTACCCCATGCCCCAGATGGTTTTAATGAGGTCGCCTTTTTCTCCCATTTTGCTGCGGAGTTTTTTAACGTGGGTATCGATGGTACGGGCATCTCCGAAGTAATCGTAGTCCCATACGCTGTTCAATATTTTTTCACGTGATAACGCAATTCCCTGGTTTTCCATGAAATACGTCAGCAGTTCAAATTCTTTATAGCTTAAATCAATTTCTTTTCCGTCGATTATAACTCTGTGAGCAGCTTTGTCCAGCAAAACACCACCTGATTCAAGCTGGGTTTCTGCAGGCTGTTGATTAGTCCTACGCAGAATTGCTTCTACTCTTGCTACTAATATGCGTGGACTGAAGGGTTTCGATATATATTCATCTGCCCCCAAATCAAATCCTTTCAGCTCTGTCTGTTCATCACTTTTCGCTGTAAGCATGATAACCGGAATCTGTGAGGTCTGTCTGATTTCCCGGCAAACCTGCAATCCGTCTTTCCCCGGCATCATGACATCCAATATAACAAGGGCAATATCCTGATTTGCATCAAAGACATTTAGTGCCTCTATTCCATCTGCTGCTTCTAATACTTCAAAACCGCTTTTTGTCAAAAAATCCCGTACAAGCTTTCTCATACGGCTTTCATCATCTACGACTAATATTTTGCATTTATCCATGAATTATCTCCTAAATCACAGTATTTGCATATCTCCCTTAATAATCAATCGGCTTGCTGTTTCTATTTCCCCGATTGTAATTTTTCTTCACGCAGAGCATCTTCACGTTCTGTCAAGTCCTGCTCCCACGCTGCGTATTTATCAACAATTGCCCTCTCATAGTTTAAGATATTTGGATATTCACTTGTATATGCTATCGCAAACATTCCTACAACTAACAATGCTAAAAAAACATTCAGTAAGATGGAAATCGTCAGCTTGTCTGCTTTTTCTCTTTTTTTCGCCGGATTAATTCGTTGCTTTGCAGTCGATGTCTCTTTACGTTTTTTCACCGTGTAATTGTGATACATCGTCACATAAGGAAGCTCCTCTTCACTATAGCCTTCTTTAACCAATAATCTTCGCAGACTATGTAAATAGTTTTGTCCGATTGGTGTCCGAAAAGCTCTGCTTTCAATTGCTTTCTGGTAAACGTTTCGTAACATCGCCGTATCCTGATAGTCAACATGTTCCTGCAAGTATTCTATTTTTTTAAGTTCCTGTTTGGCAAGTGCTGCATCCTCAGGGCTCTGAAAACGGTATCCGTCTACAATGATATCTTCCTTATCAAGCTGCACACTTTCCTGTTCTTTTAATTCAGCACTCATTTTTATTTAACCAACACCTTTTGTAATGCTGCAATATTATCTTCTATGTTGCCTTTAAATACAGAAGAACCTGCTACTAATACATTTGCACCGGCATCTAAAATATCCTGTACATTCTCAAAGCATACGCCGCCATCCACCTGAACGTCGGTTTTTAAGCCTTTATCTGTAATCATTTTTTTCAATTGACGAATCTTGTCATACATTTCCGGTATGAATGCCTGTCCACCAAATCCCGGATTGACCGTCATAATAAGAACCATGTCTAAGTCCTGAAGTACATAATCAAGTACAGACAGTGGTGTTGCCGGATTTAATGCCACACTGCATTTCAGCCCAAGCTCTTTAATATGATGAATTGTACGATGTAAATGTGTGCACGCTTCTGCATGTACGGTAATAGAGTCTGCCCCAAGCTTTGCAAATGTTTCTACATATCTGTCCGGCTCTTCTATCATCAGATGTACATCAAATAGTAATTTGCTGTTTTTACGAATGGATTCTATTACCGGCATTCCAAAGGAAATGCTCGGAACAAACATTCCATCCATCACATCAATATGTAGCATTTCCACGCCACTTTTTTCAATGCTTGAAATCTGTTCACCCAGCTTTGTGAAATCTGCTGCTAAAATCGATGGTGCTAAATAATTCATAGTATTTCTCCGTTAAAATAAAGTATCTGTCTTTTTCATAATGTATTTAATCTTGCTTTCAGCTTCATCTCCAAGATTCGCAATAGCCTGCTCTGCCAACTCTCTCTGCCACTCATTTACCTGAAATATGCAGCTCTGCTTTTTACTGCTCGAAAAAAGTCCCTGCTTTTCCCATTTTATAAAGTAGGATATCCGAGCTTCCAGCAGGGCACGCTCTACCATTGCTTTTACTTTCATGTCACTTACACGACACAATTCTATTTCGTTATTTACCTTTACTTTGGAAAATTTTGATTCCATTTTCTGCTTCTCCTACTCGACACTTGTACCAGTCTGTGTTCCTTTAATTTCATTAATATATTCTTTACACAGTTTCATATCTGCTTTCATTTCATCAATATATGCTACTTCCTGTGTGAAATCCGGAAGTTCTGTCCCTGCTGATAAATTCGCATACAATGCTTTGCCCATTTTTTCATAAGTTTCTCTAATTGCCTTTTCATCCGTATGCAACTTGGAATTAAGCTTTGCAAGTTCTGATACTTCTTTTGCTTTAGCTGATACAGCATTGCCTGCTTCTGTAATTGTGCCACTAAGCTTATTCAAAAAATCCATCATCTCTTCCTCCAAATTCTCTATATTCATTGTCCTAAAAAGCATTTCACTTACAGAATTATTTTATACTACTTACCTATATTTATCAAGTGCAGTGCCACGTTAAAAAAACTCCTTTGACAGTTTTTATTCTGTCAAAGGAGTTCTCCGATTTCTTTATACTTCAGGAATAATAATAGCAGCAATGATATATGCAATAATACCGGCTGCTCCTACAAATGTCAGCAGTACCCATGCGAGTCTTACGATTGTTGGATCGACTCCCAAATACTCTCCAACGCCTCCGCAAACACCACAAATCATTTTGTTTACACTTGATTTTGTTAATCTTTTCTGTTCCATTCTTTTTCCTCCTTTTAACTATTCAAAAGCAATTTCAATATTTCCCATGCCGCATTTCAATACATAATCTGCAGATGCATTTTCATTTGTAATATTTCTTACAGTAGCAAGACCACTATAGGAACTGTCTCCAACCGTAACATTACCTGCTCCGCACTCAACTTTATAATTATTCTGTATTTCTTCTCTGTCTTTAATTTCAAAGAAAACATTTCCCATACCGCAATTAACATCCAAATCTTTGCTCACGATTCCTTCATATTCCAGGTTACCCATTCCAACATCTACATAAGCATTCTCCACATGTGCATCTTCCAAAAAAACTTCTCCTGCTGCAATATGTATATTCATATTGTCACAGGCAATATTATCAATGCATGCTGCTCCTGCACCTAATTCCAGTTCAAAGTTCTTGGCACGTAACATACCTATGTCAACCTGCGCTGCACCCACTTGCATTTTTACATTATCGAAAGCAAATCCTTTCGGAACTTCTAATCGTACAGTCCCTTTTCCGTTAATAATCTCTTTGTTTGTGGAATTAATAATAAGCTTATCTCCCTCCAGAGAAACTGAATTTTTGCCACGATATATAACTTTTACGGTTACGTCATCATCGCCTTCTACAATTTCTACCAAGCCTGCTTCATATTTTAAATCCAAATTTTTGATAGTCTCTGCTGACCATCCCACAGAATTCTCTTTTGTACTTACATTACCAAAATAAATTCCAAACTCATCATTTGCTCTATTTGTATTCACATATAAGGATGGAAAATGCTTTCCAAGCACAATTTCCTTTGCTATTCCTGCTCCACCTGCCGCAACAGCCACAATTGTAATCAAAAGACCAAGGCTAACACAAATAGCAGTAATTATAAGAATAATCTTTGATATATGTTTCATGTTATACTCCTTTCTTTACAAACGGCTTTCTACAAAGATTCACAAATCCTCTGATCATTGGCGGCATACCTTTTATGATAATCCAAAGACCTAACCATGTAATTGCTAAACCGATTCCAAATAATATAAGTCCTATACCGATTGACACACCTCCGGCAAGAGCACTTGTGAACATTCCAATGATTCCTCCTACCACCAATGCTATTCCCGCAATGGTGAGTGCAATTCCTACGATAAATATTGCAAAAAATATTGCAAATACTGCACAGAGAACAGCCAAAACCACTCCAAATAATCCTGCTGCAACCGGTCCCAGAATAGGAAGTGCAAATACACCCAGAATAATAAGCAGAATAATCATACTGGAGGTCATTTTCCCTTTTGTTTTTCCTTTATTTCCTGCAAGAACAACCTCATCCTTCTGTATGTTTCCTGTTGAATATCCACTTTCTCCATATTCACTGCTGTCTTCATCTTCTCGAAGACTCGCCTTTATTGTCTCAGCAATTTTTTCCGGACTCCCCAAAGAAGCAATTACATCCTCTTCATTTTCTTCACCGGCATCACTTATATAATCTTCATAATAACTGAGTGCTTCTTCACGTTCTGCCGATGGTACATCCGAAAGCAGCTCTTTCAATTTATTCATAAACAATTCCTTAGTCATATTTCCTATCTCCTCTAAACAAAGCGGATATCTTTGATGAATATCTCTCCCATTCTGTCTCATATAAATACAACTGTGCCAGCCCCTTTTCTGTCACTTTATAATAACGTCTGTTTCGCCCTGCACATTCCTGGTCATACACTTCCAGGCACTCATCCTTCTGCAATCGCCTTAGCACCGGATATAACGTGGATTCTGACAATTCCATAACCTGCCGTACATCCTGCGTTATTTTGTATCCATACGTCCCTTGTGCTTCTTTAGATACTACGGCTAACACGATTGCATCCAGTAGTGCTGCGCCTGTATTAAACACCATATTGCTTCTCCTTTCCACTCTATTTATTTTTTTAATATCATATTTGTAATACTTTTGTTTCATACAATATTATATGTCGTATAATATTATTTACACTGCATACTATACGACGTATAATATTATTTGTCAACTATCTATTTATAAACTATTTCTAAAAAAAAAGACACCCGGTGAATTTTCGAGTGTGTGAAAGTTTTTCTGTAAATTAAACGATGTAAGGTCTTCTATGATAAAATACAATCATAGGAGGCCTTTTATTATGGCAAGAGAGAAGAAACCTGTACACAAAGTACGAATGACAGAAGGAAAAAGAAACATCATCCATCAGCTTCTGGAGGAGTATGATATCCAGACAGCTGAAGACATCCAGGATGCCCTCAAAGATTTGTTGGGTGGAACCATCAAAGAAATGATGGAAGCCGAAATGGATGACCATCTTGGTTATGAAAAATCAGAACGTTCCAATAATGACGACTACCGGAACGGTCACAAAACAAAACATGTCAACAGCAGTTATGGAAGTATGGAAATCGAGGTCCCGCAAGATAGGAAATCCACGTTTGAACCCCAGGTTGTAAAGAAACGCCAGAAGGATATTTCCGATATCGACCAGAAGATTATATCCATGTATGCCAAAGGCATGACTACCCGCCAGATATCGGAAACCATTGAGGATATCTATGGTTTTGAAACATCAGAAGGATTTATTTCAGATGTTACGGATAAGATTCTTCCACAGATTGAGGATTGGCAGAACCGACCATTGGATGAGGTATATCCAATCCTCTACATTGATGCCATTCATTATTCTGTACGCGATAACGGAATCATTCGCAAACTCGCCGCCTATGTCATCCTGGGCATCAATACAGACGGAAAGAAGGATGTTCTGACAATTACGGTTGGAAATAACGAAAGTGCAAAGTATTGGCTTTCCATACTAAACGAACTTAAAAACCGCGGCGTAAAAGATATACTGATTATCTGTGCGGATGGGCTTACAGGAATCAAGGAAGCCATCACCACTGCTTTTCCTCATACGGAATACCAAAGATGCATTGTGCATCAGGTAAGAAACACCTTAAAGTACGTTCCGGACAAAGACAGAAAGGCCTTTGCAACAGATTTAAAGACCATTTACCATGCTGCTACGGAAGAACAGGCAAGAGCGGCTCTTGACCGTGTAAATGATAAGTGGACACCGAAATATCCAAACTCCATGAAACGCTGGTATGATAACTGGGATGTTATTACGCCGATTTTTAAGTTTTCAGCAAACGTAAGAAAGGTCATTTACACCACGAATGCCATAGAATCCTTAAATTCGACGTATCGTAAGCTGAACCGTCAAAGAAGCGTATTCCCAAGCGATACAGCCCTGTTAAAAGCCCTATATCTGGCAACTTTTGAAGCAACAAAGAAATGGACGACCACAATCAGAAACTGGGGACAGGTCTATGGAGAATTAAGCATTATGTATGAAGGCAGACTGCCTGAATAGGCAAAATCCCCTTAACTCACAGACGGGAATCCTCGTCTGTGCTTGACATGTCTATCGTGTATTGTTATATATAAAGCAAGGGCAGAAAGCTCGTTTTAAGAGCCTTCTGCCCCATCATTATCATAGAAGATCTGAATTTACAGACTTTTTTCACAGAGTCGAATTTTCTCCGAGTGTCCGTTTACTATTTTCTTCTTATTTATTTTAATTTACCTTTTTCTTTTAATATTTCTTCTACCAGCGTTACACATTCGTAAACCATATCATCACAATGTGGTTTCTTTTCCTGTCCTTTCTGTTTTGCAATCACTAACAACGGTGCACAATCAAGTTCTCCCTGATGAGCATCTTTCAGCCGTGTGTGGTAACGTGCGATTGTTTCAGCATCGTTCACTCCATATAATCCCAACACCATTAAACCACCTGTAATTGCTCCGCACACAGATGCACGCTTCATGCCTGCACCAAAATTGGCTGCAACTTTATATGCCATCTCCTCCGTCAAACCTGCATCCTTTGCAAACGGAAGAAATACAGACTGCGCACAATTATAATGCGGCTCAATAATTGCTCTAAGTTCTACTGCTCTGTCATAATATTTACTCATATGTACTACTCCTTCTTTATCATGCCATGTGTACATTTTGTATTTTACCTTGATATCACATATAACGTCAAGGTGTACACTTGATGATAACATATCGTTTTCTCACCGGATTTCTTATCGCAAATCCGTCTTGACAATACTATATATATCCCTTATTCTAGTACTACAAAATACATCTTTTTAATATCTTTTTTCTTTAATTCTATAAGTTCTTTTTAAATCTTATAATTTACGCGAAAGCACATTTACAACTGAATAAAGACTTTACACCCTTTTCATTTTTGTGCAAAAAATTAAAGGAGGAATATCAAATGGATAAAATTGATTTAATATTACATGAGTTTCAAAAAGTACTTTCTAAATTGGACAGTATCGAAACTAAAATGGATCGTCTTGAAACGCGAATGGATAGCCTAGAAGCCAGAATGGACAGCCTTGAAGCCAGAATGGATAGTCTTGAAGCTAGAATGGACAGCCTTGACGCCAGAATGGACAATATTGAAAAAAATATTGCCGAATTAAATGCACGAGTAACAAATGTGGAAAATAGTATTGCCGAGTTAAATGCACGAGTAACAAATGTGGAAAACAATATTACAGAGTTAAATGCACGAGTAACAAATGTGGAAAGTAATATCACAGAAATAAAAGCAAAAATAACGAACATAGAAGTCGTACAGCTTGAAAACAATGTAATCCCTCGTCTAAATACAATCGAATCTTGTTACACAGATACCTATCAACGCTATCGCAATAATAATGACAAAATCGAGCAATTTCTTCCTCATATCGAAATATTAATTGAAACAGTTTCTAAACACAGTGAAAAACTAGACAAAATATCATAACAAAGAAAGGGTGTGAAGTTTTTACCTATCACACCCTTTACTGCGTTTAAAATGGACACGATGCGTTAGTAGACGAACCATGAAACGAACTGCCCCGTTTATTTTTTCCATTATATTATCAAGATTATCCAAATATTTATTATATTCTTTCAAATCAATCTTTCGATTGTCTTCACTATAATAACTCTTGCACATATTCTTCACTTTTCTTTTTGAACTCATCACAAAGCCCCCACAGTTCTTCATCTGACTTAGCTGTTAATTCTTCCAAGGAAGGTAGCACAAATCCCTCATATTCTCCTATCGGTTCAAGATTGCTTGCAACTGTAACCTTACCACGGTCAAAGAAAAATATCTTATAAACAAATCCATTATGTAAGTCGCCCATACATCCAAAAGCAATCATTTTCCCTTTATTAATTTTCTTACTTAATGAAACAATCCCGATAAATCTTCTTTTAATGCTTCTTCTGTAGTAGTCTCTACTTCAACTATTTCTTCTTTCTCTATTTCTATTTCTTCCACTTCTTCATAAATCGTACTAACTACACTTTGCTTTTCTTCATCAGCAGGGGTTGTACCGCATCCTGTTAGTGTACTTATAATCAAACTAGATAATAATAAAATGCTTATTCTTTTCTTTATATCGTTTACTTTCATTTTGAATCGCCTCCCCAAAATTTTCAAACGGCTCCCGAAGGAGCCGTTTTGTTTGTGTGTTTATATATTGTTTCGATTCTGTGCAATTTACCACATCTTATAAGAAACAACTTCCCAATCCCAATTGGGGTCAGATGTGTGTGCAATCTTTACCCACTTATAGTTACCTTCATTCCCTGTCTCATAACCTAGAATGTCCCATCCAACCTGATAAGAACGTGTGTAATCTTCACATCTGCCTGTACCCCACTCAAAGTCATGTGACGCGTGTGCGCCATCGGATACACCCATATAATACGAAGTAACTGTACCGTCACCATTATCCACTGCGCTGGCAATAGGATATCCTAAAGAAATAGCGTATGCCTTTGCCTCTGCATATGTTGCATAAGTAGGTAAGTTAGATGCAGCTGGAGCAGGTGCACTTGCCTTTGCTTCAACCTTTTCATCTACTAAATACTCATCACTTACATAAGCGATGCCATCAGAATATTCAATACGATACCAACCTGTTTCGTTGCATTTGCCTGTTACCTTAACTTCATCGTTTGTTGATAAGCTACCAAGGTCCTCGCCGTCAGATATAGGAAGTGAACGAACATTTACAGTTGACTTTGCATACTTGGTTGCGTCCATGTCGGTGTAGGTATAAGTGAGCATGGAACCCTCTGCAACTCTTGTGTCTGTTTCTCCGCATGCACAAGTCGCTGTCTCTGTACCGTCTGCTTCATATGTTGCATCTTCATTTGATACATAGTTTGAGAAGTCATGACCTGTTGCAGGAACTTCTTCAACTGATGATTCTCCACATTCACAAGCAAGTGTCTTCTCGCCTGCTTCAAGGCATGTAGCTTCTTTTGTGATTGTTTCTGTGAAAGAATGCTCGTGAGGAGCTTCTACTACAGCTTCTTCAACCATCTCGATTGCTGTTTCTGCTACTTCAGCTGCTGCGCTGGCTGTTAAACCACTTTCAACTGCGCTTCCTGCTTCTGCTTTGTTTCCACAACCTGTTAACATTGACATTACAAGTGTGCTCATGCACACGATAACTAAAATAATCTTTTTCATCTTTTATCCCTTTGTCGTATTATATTTTTATATTCAAAGTAACTTTTATCTTCTTTCTATTTTACAAGAAGTTTGCTTGCATCTTCATACGCTACGTCTTTACTGTTTATATATGTATTTGACGTATCTAATGAATCAATCTGAAAGCCTTTCTCTGCTTCTACACATATAAATGACAAATTGCATTCAAAAGTCGGACACGCGCTATACATTTTATCCCCTATTTTAACTTCGCCACCTTCGGCCATATTGGTAAGACTAAAATCGAAGTCTATCCCACCGTCAGTTGACTCTGTTCCACCATAAGTTTTACTCACTCTTTGAGTTGCGATTACTATCTGCTCTACCGATACCACACTATTTGTTTCATCTGATTCTATCGAAATAACAAATGGTGCATCAATTACAGGTAAAACTATATTATATATCTCTCCACTGTCCGGTTGACTCTTAACAGCTTCTGCAAATGACAAATCATAATCCGGACTATTGGGGTCAGTTAAACGATTATAAGCATCTTCACTATTTGCGATTAATGCTTGAACATATTCTTCACTATTCTCTTTGAAAGCATCACAAAGTGCCCAAAGTTCTTCATCAGATTTAGCTGTTAATTCTTCTAAGGAAGGTAGCACAAATCCTTCATATTCTCCTATCGGTTCAAGATTGGTTACAACTGTTACCTTGCCACAATCAAAGAAGAATATCTTATAAACAAATCCATTATGCAAGTCGCCAATACACCCAAATGCAATCATTTTTCCTTTATTGGCTCTTTTACTTAATGGAACAATACCCGATAAATCTTCTTCCAATGTTTCTTCTGTTATCTCTTCTTCAACAACTTCTTCTTTCTCTATCTCTGTCTCTTCCACATCTTCATAAATCGTACTAACCATACTTTGTTCTTCTTCATTAGCAGAGATTGCTCCACATCCTGCTAATACACTCATAATCAAACTAGATAATAAAAATATTCTTACCTTTTTCTTCATAATTTTCTCTTTTTCTTTGATGATTTCTCTCATATCTTTTACTTTCATTTTGAATCACCTCCCCGAAATTTTCAAACGGCTCCATAGCGTGTTGCTAGGAGTCGTTGTTTGATTATTTGTTACATTTTGTTATATGTTTCTATGCATACAACCCACATATTATTTCCATCAGCACAATTAGCAATGTTAATATTCTTGTATTTTGGATATTCTTTACTATTACATCCAAGATCGTCCGCTGCCCAACGCGATTCGTTTAAATCCTCACGAATACCCGAATACATAGACAGATAATCAAAGTTCCAATATCCGTCATTTGTGACAACATCCATAGCATATGCATTTATAGTACCATCACCATTATCTACTGCACTACCAATTGGGTACCCTAATGAAATAACGTATGCCTTTGCCTCTGCGTATGTTGCAAAAGTAGGTAAGTTAGATGTAGCAGGAGCACTTGCCTTTGCTTCAACCTGTACTTCAACCTTTTCATCCACTAAATACTCATCGCTCACATAAGCAATTCCGTCTGCATATTCAATACGATACCAACCTGTTTCGTTACATTTGCCTGTTACCTTAACTTCATCGTTGGCGGATAATCCTCCAAGCTTTTCGCCATCAGATATAGGAATTGCACGAACATTTACAGTTGACTTTGCATACTTGGTTGCATCCATTTCTTCGAATGAATAAGTTAACATAGAATTTTCGGCAATTCTTGTGTCTGTTTCACCACATGCACAAGTCGCTGTCTCTGTTCCGTTAGCTTCATATGTTGCATCTTCGTTTGATACATAGTTTGAGAAGTCGTGACCTGTTGCAGGTACTTCTTCAACGGATGATTCCCCACATTCACAAGCAAGTGTTTTCTCACCTGCTTCAAGACATGTAGCTTCTTTTGTGATTGTTTCTGTGAATACATGCTCGTGAGGTGCTTCGGTTTCTTCTGGTGTTGCTGTTGGCTCTGTTATACTGCCCTCTGTTTCAATAACTGTATCTGCTGTACTTTCTGCCACATTAGCTGAATTTCCACAAGCTACTAATGACGTAGCAGTGAAAGTAAGCAAAATAATCGTTGCAATTCTTCTTTTCATTTTTACTTTCCCCTTCCTCTTTTGTCCGTGTATATATTATCATAAAAACCACGTACTAGTTTAAAACATTTTGTTTTTGAAATCAATAATAAATAAACCATTCTATATACTGACATTTAGGTGATGATATGTCAGAAAATGAACCACGTTACCCACATATTAGGGAATTAAGGGAAGATGCTGATTTATCTCAAGAAGATATTGCTAGTGTATTGAATTGCTCACAAGTAGCATATTCATATTATGAGATAGGCAGACGTGATACCCACCGAAATTCTCATTAAGTTAGCAAAGTATTATAACTGCTCTGTTGACTATTTACTGGATCTCACAAATCAAAAGAAACCATAAAAAATGCAGTGCATCAATCATTTGTGATGAACTGCATTTTTTACATATCAATTTTCACACAAGACCATAGTGTCTAAACGCTTCTAGCACAAGTCTTTCTTTTTCTGTTTTCAACTTTGGAACAATCTCACTAAATACATTCCTAAAAACCGCTATTTGTACGGTTGGACGGCAGTTCGTTTCTACCGCATCGAAGTGGACACGATGCGTTATTAGACGAACCATGAAACGAACTGCCATTTAAAAAGACTGTTCGTCCTCGTCTAGGGCAATTATTGATTCCCACATCGCATCTAGTTTTTTCTGTACACTAACAAAACTTTCTGCCCCGTTCATTATTTCCTTTATATTATCAAGGTTATCCAAATATTTATTATATTCTTTCAAATCTATTTTACGATTGTCTTCACTATAATAAAGATTGACAACAACCTTGTCACTATAAATATAAACATTTTCTATCAAATATGCAAAAACTTTATCTCTTAATGATGGCTCGTTTAAACTTCCAATGAAGCACTCAAGATAAAGCACAACATGCTCTTTCTTCAACGCATATTTTTGCCGATTTCTTTCAGCAATTAATTCATCATTGAATAACCGCTTACGTTCTTCCAATTCTTGCATTCTTGATTGCGTAGTCTCATTAATAATTCCCATTTCTATCGCTTTCAAGATATTATTAAGTTTTAACTCAACATCCTTAATATTTGCAAGAATAGTTTTTTCATAGCTATCATCACTGCCAAATTCACGCATATAGTAATCATATACTCTATCGGCAATAATATGTCTCATAGAGGGGTCATTTATACATTCTTCGAGAATATGTGCAACAATTCTTTCAATGTCATTCTTCCTAACATTCTTCATATTGCACAAATGCTTTTTGTGATTGTTGCAAGTATAATAGTAATATGTTTGACCATTATTACTGCTTGTTCCACTCATTCCACTTAAAGAAGCTCCACACTCTCCGCAAAACAATTTGCCCGTCAACCAAAAGTCAACTCCCTCAAGCAAATTACATTTCAATTTTCTTGCAGCACCGCGTCCGCCGTGCTTATTCTTTGCCATTAGGTCTTGGACTTTATCGAAAAGCTCTATATTGACAATCTGTGGAAAACCATCTTCCACAATAATGTCCCCCCATTTATACTCTCCTATGTATGAACGATTGCGAAGAGTATGCCATAGGCTTTTTTCTGTAAATGCCTTATCTCTTACAGTTTTATAGCCTGCCTTGTTTAATTCATCTGCTATGACTTTCATCGGCTTACCCATAGCATAACTTTCAAAAGCTCTTTGAATAATGGGTGCTGTTTCTGGGTCTATTTCATACCTTTGATTAGGCTTACCTATATATCCTAGTATCTTATGTCCATTGTATAAGGCTTTTTCAGCATTATAGGTAAGACCTCGTGAAACATTCTTGCTATGCTGAATGATGAAATGTTCTGCTAACGCTTCTTCAATTCCCTCTATCAACGCTCTTTCCGCTTCATCCTCAGGTAAAGACTCCGCAACATATTCAATTTTCACTCCGTATTCTCGCAACCGCCCTTTTGCGATTGCGGAATCTAATCTGTCTCGAGACAACCTATCCGTTTTCCACAAAATAAGATAGGCAGGTCTTAACCTCTTTGCCTCATCCAACATTTGTTGTAATGCTGGTCTATCTATCCTCGTTCCACTAATTGCTCTATCAGCATACTCCCCAACAATGTGAAGTCCATGAGCCTTGCAAAACTTATGAGCTTCTTTTTGCTGTTGCTCGATAGAACAATCCCTCTGTGCATCTGATGAATAACGATAATAGCATATCGCATTTGTATTATTATTATGCACAAATCTCTTTGCTCTTGCCATAATATATTTTCCTTTCAGATTATCTTTTCCCGTCAAGTTTATTATATCACAGACTTGACGGGAGTTCAATTGTTTTACGTCCATCATTAGCCGTTCCATTTTTGTTCCATGTTCCACTTTTTACCCCCAAAAACAATTAATATATATTTAAAAATTTTTCCTTACATTATATATATAAAAAAGTGGAAAAATGGAACAAAGCTTGTAAAAGCTTCTAAAGCCCTTATAAATACTGTTTTTACGCCGTTCCATTTTTTGTACCATTTTTTAATTTTCCAAAATTCAAAAATGGAATATGGAACAAAATTGATGTAAAATATCTTATTTTATTAATTTTTTATTAAATATACTCTCAAACTCTTGACAACATTATTCGAACAATTACACTTGCTTTAGATAGATGAGTTAATTAAATTGACTAAGAAAGAAACGGCGTCACTTGCGTGACGCTATTTCTTTGTAAAAAAGTTTTACTTTTTCATCATTCCATATTCAGTTGTTTTTACATTTCTTATAATATAGTCAAAAATCAAATTCACAATACTAGATTGCTCTTTTGTAAAGATAGAACAAGTACACTCTTCTCGAAGTGTTTCAAGATAATCACTTGACAATATACTATTCATATCTACATTAAGTTTACTCTTTTCGTATTCTGCAATAATAATCTTCATCATTCGAAATACTACTACACTTAAACCACGCTGTTCTGTCTCATACTTCCGATAACAACCATCTGGCAAATCAAACAACTTACCAAACTCATCTTGTGTTAGTCCAAGTTCCTTCCTCTTTTTCTTTAAATAAGCTATGGCAACATCCATATCAAAATTAGTACTTAATACGTTTTTATCCATATTATTCCTTCCTTTCATCTGTGAATTTTTTGTTAATTATTCACCCAAACTATTGACAGCCCCTCCTACGCTTGTATACTTGTTTTAGGTGAATAGATAAGATAAATAAATAAAAAAATATATTTTAAGAAAAGAAGGGACACGCAAGTGTCCCGAAAAACTTAAATTAAAAATTATAGAAAAGAATCAAAGAAGATAAGAACAGCCAATAAGTTAAACCAAGAAAAAAAGCGTCACGCAAGTGACGCCATTTTTTTGTCCTCATAAATAATATTACAAGGAATAATCCAACCCTTTAGATATACAACTTTGGTAATTAGGTGAAAGCCGCTCATCCAATACCACTTTTTCATTCAATGGCTTCGATAATTCATATATCTGAATAGAAACCTCTCGCTTTTTCCGTTCTAAACTTTCTAATCGTTTATCATCCTCTTCTGTGTCTGTTCCATCATCGTATTTGCACATCAATATTTTTATCTGATTTTGAATGCGTAATAATTCTTTCTTTGCTTCTTGATATTTCTGTTTTCTGAATAACTCTTGAGAAGCTATACCTGTACTGTCGGCTTTATTATTTTGCGTTTTTTCTTTGCTTTGCATTTTGTCTCTCCTTTCTGTACTCACAATCGGCTCGGTTTTAGATGCTACTTCATCACATTTTTCAGTAAAAACAATCTTATTTCCGGGAGTCGATAACAACTCGACTTGAGCAGATTTTTCTTTTTGAAGTTCAATCCATTGTGACATAGGCATAATTGCCTTTTGTTCACGTTCTTTTTTATTGCACAATAGCTTCTGTTGTAGTGCATTACGTGTATATTCTTCTCCCAATTTATCCGAGCGTTTTTTATGCTCTTTTCCATCACTATCTCTTACCATAAAAGTAAAGTGTTCTTTTAACTCCCCATTGCTCTTGTAAAATGTCGCGGAAATACCTTCAAGCAACAAATTATCTTGAAACTCTTTTATACTAATAGAGTCCGATAAAGCTTTATCGACTTTTACTTTTAATTCATCCAACCAATGATTCCTCTTATTAGTCCAATACTCCCTCTGTGTCTGTTTCTGAACTGCCGGCTCACAAATCTCCAACCCGTATTTTTCCATAATTTTATCATTTGCTTGTCTAACATATCTATAATGCCGATTTGTCTTAATGCATCCATTGGATGCTAGGTCATGATTTATGACAGCTATATGATTGTGCAAACACTTTCCATCACTGTCTGCATGTGTAATAACCAAACATGGACTATTTGGAAATAATTCGTATGCCAGCTTTCTTCCCAACTCATTTACACAGCTAATATGCTCTGCATTGTCTACATCAAATTCAGTTGACGGAAAAGATTGAAGCAAAGTGAATGCTTGTACCTTTCTTTTATGCGCTTTGGTTGTCTCTAATCCATAGTTCAAAAACGTATTATAGTTTCCCAAATCGCAATACATACTTGCCACACGTTCTCCCTTTTGCTGTGCCTTAGGCGTAATACAATAATGAATCATTCCAAATAAATTTCTGCATTGATATATACTTGTTATAGACATTGATTCACTACCTTTCTTATGGACTCAAGAACTTGTTGCATAGCATTTATTTCATGAATTAGTGACCCTTGATAATTTCCTCTATTACAAGCTCTTGCAATCTGATTTACATTTATACCAATTTTTGCAATCAGCATATTCAAATTGCATATAGCCTTAATGGTATCATTATCCCACCGAATCACTTTCGCACTCTCTTTATTTGACACCCCTGCATGGATATATTGACGAATCAAAGCAGAACGCGAAATCTGTAAATTCCTTGCTATTATATCAAGTTTATTTCTTTCCTCGTCAGACAGTCTTATTCTAACCGATGATGTTACCATAATATAAACCATCCTTTCTTCATATATGCTTATTATACCACATTGTTATTTTTTTAACAATCTCATAAGTGAATATTCTTACCATAGAACCCGTGATTCCAGCATGGTGGAAAACAACATTCCGGATAATTGCCAATCGGTTTTCTAACCACCTAACAGCACGAACATCTATACCGGAATATTCACATGATAATCTTTTTTCTGCCTGACTCACTTTTGCAAGCATGCAAAATGTGGTACATTTTACCGCTTGCAAAGGGAGTAACCTCCCCTTTGAACCCCTTTTTGTAGTTTTTCTCAAAAAATAAGCAGGTTTTCAAACCTGCTTATCTTACATTTATTCTTTACTTCTATGATACTAAATCTTCTTAACCATACTTTGTTCTTCTTCATTAGCAGAGATTGCTCCACATCCTGCTAATACACTCATAATTAAACTAGATAATAATAAAATGCTTATTCTTTTCTTTATATCTTTTACTTTCATTTTGAATCGCCTCCCCGAAATTTTCAAACGGCTCCATAGCGTGTTGCTAGGAGCCGTTTTGTTCATGTTGTGTTATAATTATCTACAGTACGCTCTCTCTGTGATAACAGTCCAATGATAACCTTCAGCGGTTTTAGCGATTTTAACGATGCTGACAATGTCTTCTTTATAAATAGAACCACCAGCAAGAGCCTCGCCGACATCACGAGATGTATTGAAGTCTGCTAATCTAGCCTCAAATTCATGTTCCCATGATTCATCATGCCCGGCATTATCTGAAACACTAATACGATAAGTCGTCGCTGTGCCATCGCCATTATTTACAGCGCTGCAGATAGGATACCCTAATGAAATTGCGTGTGCCTTTACTTCTGCGTATGTTGCAAAAGTAGGTAAGTTAGATGTAGAAGATGCAGGCGCACTTGCCTTTGCTTCAACCTTCTCATCCACCAAATATTCATCACTTACATAAGCGATTCCGTCTGAATATTCAATACGATACCAACCTGTTTCGTTGCATTTGCCTGTCACCCTAACCTCGTCGTTTGTTGATAAGCTACCAAGGTTCTCGCCATCTGAATTAGGAAGTGAACGAACATTTACAGTAGACTTGGTATACTTAGTTGCATCCATTTCTTCGAATGAATAAGTTAACATAGAACCTTCAGCGGTGCGAGTATCTGTTTCATCACAGTTGCTACACTTTGCTGTCTCTGTGCCGTCTGCTTCATATGTTGCATCTTCGTTTGATACATAGTTTGAGAAGTCATGACCTGTTGCAGGAACTTCTTCAACTGATGATTCTCCACATTCACAAGCAAGTGTCTTCTCGCCTGCTTCAAGGCATGTAGCTTCTTTTGTGATTGTTTCTGTGAACACATGCTCGTGAGGAGCTTCTGTCTGTTCTGGTGTTGTTGGCTCTGTTATACTGCCCTCTGTTTCAATAACTGTATCTGCTGTACTCTCTGCCACATTTGCAGAATTTCCACAAGCTACTAATGATGTAGCGGTAAAAGCAAGCAAAATAATCGTTGCAATTCTTCTTTTCATTTTTACTTTCCCCTTCCTCTTTTATCCTTGTATATATTATCACAAAAATCACATACTAGTTTAAAACATTTTGTTTTAGAAGTCAACAACAAATAAACCCTTTTTATATACTGACATTGAGGTGATGTTATGTCAGAAAATGAAATTAGATTTCCTCACATTCGAGAATTACGGGAAGATGCTGATTTATCACAAGCCGATATGGCAAAGATATTAAACTGCTCACAAGTCGCATATTCTTACTACGAAATTGGAAAACGCGATATTCCAACAGAAATACTCATTAACTTAGCAAAGTATCATAATTGCTCTGTTGACTATTTGTTGGGACTTACAAATCAAAAGAAACCATAAAAAATGCAGTACATCAATTATTTATGATGAACTGCATTTTTTCATATCATTTTTTAAACAAGACCATAATGCTTAAACGCTTCAAGCACCAGCCTTTCTTTTTCTGTTTTCAGTTCTGGAACAATCTCACATTTTGCTCCAAACTCTAATTTTTGTATTCTACATTTGCTTTTTACTTGCGTAATACTTGATTTGCTAACTTTTACCCCATGATTAACTTCAATCCACTCTTGAAGTAGTGCAAAAGTCAATTTAGTTGGTTTTTGGGGAACATCTTTAGTTTTTGTTGAAACTATCACACTAAAGACATTCCTAAAAACCGCTATTTGTGCGGTTGGACGGCAGTTCGTTTCTACCGCATCGAGTGGATTAGGCGGGAGTCGAACCCGCGTCCAAAAGCCCATTCCCTGTACTTCTACTATCATAGTTGATTTTTTGACATTCCCTCCCTCACACGGGAACCAACACCCTTGTGAGTTCAGTAGCTTCATGATACACCCATACGCGCAAAGCTTAACGCATGTCGTTTCTCACATAGTCGATGCCAGACTCTTAATGTGTGAGTGCACTAAGGCTGACAGCTGCCATTAGGCAGCGTATGCTAATTTATTATCAGCGTTTATATTTAGATTTGCCATTTAACGCATTGCATGCGGATAGCTTCTCCAGCTGCAAGACCCCTGTCGAAACCTTTACTAACCCGGATATTCATTTTCACAACTGACATCAAACATATCTCAACATCTGTTGCTTATACAGTATATTACACCACCGATTTATCCGTCAATAAACCGGCGGTGTACTTTTTCATAACTTTTTATAAATTTTTGAAGCATCTTACAATGTTACAGATTTCGAATTTTGAATTCTCGCTCTGTCTCCCGCTTCATATCTTTCTTGGCAATGGCATCACGTTTATCATACAGCTTTTTACCCTTTGCAAGTCCAAGCTCTACTTTTGCACGGCCATCTTTGAAATACACCTGTAAAGGTACAAGTGCATACCCTTTTTCAGTAAGCTTGCCATTTAATTTCATGATTTCCTGTTTATGAAGCAACATTTTCTTAGGACGAAGCGGGTCTCTGTTAAAAATATTCCCTTTTTCATATGGGCTGATATTCATCCCATAAACAAACGCTTCACCATTCTCAATACGGGCATGACTTTCTTTAATGCTACATTTTCCCATACGAAGCGATTTTACTTCTGTTCCATGAAGCACAATTCCTGCCTCGTATTTTTCCTCAATAAAGAAATCATGATATGCTTTTTTATTATTTGCTACAAGCTTCATTCCTTCTTTTGCCATAACATATCCCTTCTACTTTTCCATTCTGATATGCGATTCCTCTGTCCGGACAGTAGCACCATTTCCCCAAAACATCCTTATACTAATATAAAGTCTATTGTCTTGGCAAAGGTATCTACTTTATAGACCTCCACATCTACCTTCTGTCCTAAGGTAAAGGAATTACCGAGATGTTCGCCAATTAATTCAAAATGTTCTTCATCATAAGTATAGTAATCTCCCGGTAGATAATCAACCCTTATCATACCTTCTACTGTATTAGGAAGTTCTACATAAATGCCCCATGCAGTCACGCCGGATACGACGCCGCTAAAAGTTTCTCCAATATGCCGCTCCATATATTCAACTTTTTTCAGCTTGTCTGTTTCCCGTTCTGCTTCATCAGCACGACGTTCACGTTCCGAGCACTGCTTTGCCACACCTTCCAATATCGCTTTGTAGTGCTCAATACGTTCTTCATTTAATCGACCTCTGAGCTGTTCTTTGATAATCCGATGAATCTGCAAATCCGGATATCTTCTGATTGGTGATGTAAAATGGCAATAATACTGACATGCCAAGCCAAAGTGTCCTGTACATTCCGTCGTATACTTTGCCTGCTTCATGCTGCGAAGAGTAAGCCTGCTAATCATTGCCTCCGCATCGCTGCCTTCTACTTTCTGTAACAGTTTCTGGATTTCTTTTGGATGAACCTCTTCTCTTCCCGCTTTGATGGTAAAACCAAAGCCCTTTAGGAGATACACCAGCTTACGAACTCTGTCCGGATCCGGATTGTCATGTGTTCTATATACAAACGGTGCTTCCAGCCAATAAAAATGCTGTGCTACTGTTTCGTTTGCAAGCAGCATAAAATCTTCTATCAGCTTTGTTGCCACATTGCGTTCATACGGCATAATCTCAAGCGGCACACCGTCTTTATCTAAAACGATTTTACTTTCCGGAAAATCAAAATCAATGGAGCCCCGTTTTCTTCTTCCTTCTCTTAGAATTGCCGACAGCTCACCCATTTTCTGAAACATCGGTACAAGCTCTTCGTACTCTTTCATTACTTCCGGATTTTCATCTTCCAAAATTTGTTTTACCGCTGTATAAGTCATTCTGCGATCTACATGAATAACGGATTCCGCAATTCTATAATCAGCCACGTTTCCTTTTTCATCAATTTTCATCAGGCAGGATAGTGCTAATCTATCTTCTCCGGCATTTAAGGAACAAATACCATTTGATAGTGTATGCGGCAGCATCGGTATCACACGGTCTACCAGATAGACACTTGTGCCTCGCTCCAACGCTTCTCTGTCAAGTGCAGAGTTTTCCTGTACATAGTTTGTGACATCTGCAATATGCACACCCAAATGATAAAATCCATTCTCTACATACAGACTGACCGCATCATCCAAGTCCTTGGCATCTTCTCCGTCAATGGTTACCATCTGCTGGTTTCGCAAATCCATACGTCCGTATCTATCCGCTTCACTTACCGGTTTGGCTACGCGAGTTGCCTGTTCCAACTGCTTTTCACTAAATTCCGTCGGAAGTTCAAAGCCTTTTACAATAGACATAATATCTACTCCCGGATCATTAACATGTCCGAGAATTTCTACTATTTTCCCTTCCGGGTTTTTGCTTTTAGAGCCATAATCTGTAATTTCTGCTACAACCTTATGTCCTTCTACAGCTCCGTTTATTTTTTCCTTCGGAATGAAAATATCATGTGCAAATTTCGTGTTATCAGGAACGACAAAGCCAAAATTTTTACTTTGCTGGAAAATTCCAACCACCTGTGTAAAACCGCGCGCAATAATATCCGTCACTTCTGCTTCCAAACGCTTTCCGCGTCTGCCGACAGCAATTACTACACGGACAGTATCTTTATGCATTGCACCATGTACACAGGACTCCGGAATAAACAAATCCTCTTTCATTCCTTCTACGGTAACAAAACCAAAGCCTCTTGGATGGCTCGTAAAAATACCGATTTTGACACTGTCATCGCCCTTCATGTACTTTCCTTTTACCGTTACGCGAAGCTTTCCTTCCATTACCAGTGTGTCAAGCACTTCTTTTAGGTCATCCCTGTCTTCTTTTGCCACCTGCAAAAACATTGCCAGTTCCTTTTCCTTCATCGGAACATACACATCATCTTCTACCAGACGGCAAATCATTTCTTTTCTTTTTTCAAACAGTTCTTTGTCTTTCATTCTTTTCCCCTAAAAAACGACATAAAAAAAGCACTCTTGTTTGCAAGAGTGCTAAAGTTACTTAAAACTTGATATTAAGTACAGCTGATAACAGAATAAAGATAATCGCGCAAATCTTTGTAAGTTTCACGAGAGTTTCTTCCATTGAACGTCCTTTATTTTTTCCCCAATAGGATTCAGCTGCTCCACTAATAGCACCAAGACCAGCGGTCTTGCCTTCCTGCATTAATACTAACGCTACTAAAGCGATACAATCAATTATGAAAATTACTGTTATAATAGTTCTGAGTACTGCCATTGTCACACCTCCTAAATGTCGTGCAAACCAAAGTTTAACACAGAAGCCACGACATTTCAACTACTTTTTTTCAAGCTGTACATTTTTCGTGATATTTTTATCTTGATAGTGAAAAATCCTCATCAAACAACAGTAAACTTGCAGATTCAACCTCTTCTTCCATTACCATTTCTTTCAAGTGGATAATATTCCAACTCTTTTTAGCAACTACTTCGCCGGTACGTGCCATATGAAGCTTCGCATAGCGTTTCTGATATCTGCTGCATTCCATATGATAAACACCGCCAACAACCAAAACAGCTACACATACAGCAAGCAATGCAAAAATAATTAAAAATGCATATGTTGGTTCTCCTGCAGTCGCTGCTAACGGGGTTTCTATTTCTTCAATTACTGTCAATGTATAATTCTGTTCCATTACATACCTTCCAAAATAGTATTTCCAAATTCAATAATATCTCTAGTAGATAAGACTGTCCTTCTATTCAAAAAGGTTCAAATCAAATACAAAATATTGTGTTTGATTTCTTCTTAAACACTATTTTTCTCAAAAATCGTTTAAAACATCAAAAAAATCTTCCTTTTTTTGCATGTCAGACTGATATCTCAAAAACATTGCCGTCATTTCGGGATGACCGGCTGCCAATTCCTCTAGCAACATTTGATAATTGCTTTGATGAAAACAGCCTGCCTGCAAAAAAACTTCTCCATATCTTGTGTCATTCATATCCAAAAGAACCTGCCATGCTTCTGCATGCTGCTCTCCCATAGTATGGGTCCGTAAATAATTTTCTAATCGGTCTTTCGTTTCCGCTTTCAAATACGAGGGATATAGCAGACGTAAATAAGTAACTCTTACCTTTTCCATTCTCTTTTCATGCATAAAAAGTTGAATATCGCTCTCCTGTGTACCATATTCCTCTTCTCCGCCAACTACATTCCCTACAAGTCCTTCCCTGTCATCCATTAAAATGAAATCCAGTAATGCTTCGTCAAATTTCTGATACCACCACTGTTCCACTTCCGATATCTGCAGTAAAGACTGTATTTTCATTACGGCAAGTCCTGCTGCCAAAAGCTCGCCCGGTATCTGTTTGGAAACAGCAACATTTCGAAGCTTTGTACAGCCCTTAAACAGTTCTTTCCCCCATCGAATATGCTTTGAAAGAAATTGTATCTCTTCCAAGTTCATACAATATGCAAATGCCCAGTCTCCGATTTCCTCTACCGAAGCTGTCAGCACAAGTGCTTTGACTGTCTTTGCCGAAAGGAACGCTTTTTTTCCAATAGAAATAAGCTTTTTGTCTGTTGCATTTTCTACTTCATGCATATCAAGCCCTATATCCGTTCCCTGATATGCACATATTTCTATTCCGTTCTTATAATCCCGGTACCAAATCTTTCCATACCTTGTTTCATACACAGTCATGGATTGCCTCCTTATGACTTTTACAAATCAAGTGCCTCTATCTCTTGCAAATACTTATTCTGTCTTTCTGTAATCATCAATTCATCATTATATTTGCGGTAATCTTCACTTCCAAATGTCGCAATAAACTTTGCACTTTCCGTATTTACCGTAAGTTCCGTGACGAATATCAGCATTTCGTTGCCGCCTTTAAATGCACTTTCCACAAATTCAAACAGATTGTGCAAACGTTCCGAAACCTCTTTTGTTCTATTCTGCATGTTCCCTACCTTATCGGTAAATAATGTACGCAAAGCTGCTATGCAATCCTCCTGCACAGCTATCTTTTTTAATGCCATATCCAGAAATGCTATCACAGATTTCGTCTGATATTTCATATCTCCGGACAATGCCTGCGCTGCCGACATGGATTTCATGTAATTCTGCTTTGCTGTAATCTGCTTTGTAATATAAGCTTCCATTTCTTCTTTTGATGCTAATTTCATACATGCCTGAAGCATCGGTTTCAATACTGACAGATAATCAGCCTGCTGCATTACCTCTTTCATTTCTAACTGAATCTTATCAAGAAGCATTCCAAGTAAAGACAGCCTTTCATCAAATGGTGCATTATTTGCTTTGGAAATTGCTCCTTCTGTCGGATTTCCGGAAAGGATATCTTCCACTTTATAGTCCTGTTTGTATTTTTGATACAGGTCATAATATGCCGTAAATTCTTTTACAATTTTATCACTTCGTAAATACTGGCTTACCAAATCCTCCTCTACCGGTAAATTACTTTCCTCATATAGCTGCAATATCTGGGAAAGGTCTTCCCAGCCTCTTGCTGTCACATAATTTTTTCCGTTTACTGTCGTTTCCATATAATAGAAATGCTCCGGTTTCAGCTCCAGATATGTAAGAATCGCACTATGTATCTGATTCATGCCGGCATAAGCTTTGAACGTCTGATAGTCAGCTTCCACATCCAGCACCTTCAAGCGGTCCAGTGTTACTATATCAAACTCGCGTACCGATTTATTATACTGTGGCGGATTTCCTGCTGTTACAATAACCCATCCTTCCGGAACAGAATGCTTTCCAAATACCTTATATTGCAAAAACTGCAGCATGGACGGTGCCAAAGTCTCGGACACACAATTAATTTCATCTAAAAACAGAATTCCTTCCTTGATGCCGCTATTTTCCATCACATCATAGATAGAGGAAATAATCTCACTCATTGTATATTCTGTAACATCTACCTGTTGTCCGTCATATTCCTGATGCTTGATATAAGGAAGACCAAGTGCCGACTGTCTTGTATGATGTGTCATGGAATAAGCAACAAGTCCCACGGACAGTTCCTGTGCTATCTGCTCCATAATTGCTGTTTTTCCAATTCCGGGAGCTCCTATCATAAATATAGGTCTCTGGCGCTGTACCGGAATCCGATATTCTCCGAATTCATCCTTTTTCAAATATAAGCTTACGGTGTCTTTAATATATTGCTTTGCACTATTAATATTCATTTGCTACTCCACTTCATCAAGTTCATCTTCTAATACTACCTTTATTGCCCATGTCGGAAGCTTTGGTCTCATCTCATCTTCTTTCAAAAAGGCAAAAATCACATCATATCCCGGCATTTTTTCAGGATATATTCCATATCCATCTGTAAAATAAATTAAGCCCTTTAGATTTTCAAACTGACCTTCCTCCTGCAAGGTATATACATACTCAAATGCAGGTCTGAAATCCGTCGCTCCGAAGCCGCTTAGTTTTCCATTCTTTATAAATGCTTCCAAATCTTCCTGTGTCTGAATCTGCACATCCTGCTTTACTTCATTGTCGCATTGTATGATGTGAACATTCATCCGTGTAAAGAAATTCTCTGTTTCTTTCAAAATGGAATATGTCTTCTGCAAAAATGCTTTTACCACCTTTCCGTCACAGGATGCCGAGGTATCAAGCACAATTACAAATTCTTTTATTTTCTTAGTATCTTTATACTCAAGCGGTTCGATTAACGGCATATTCCCGTAATGACGTAAACCATATGTATAATAAACATAGTCAAACTCGTCTTCGCTTGGTTTTATTTCTTCTCCCATTACGGTAAAGCGCTGCAGAATATCACGATAATGATATTTATCACGATGTACCTCTTCCAAATTTTGCGAAAGTGCTTCTGATGCATTTTTCTCTTTGGAGAAAGTTTTTAAATCTGTCCTGATCCGTTCACTGATTTTCTTCCACTGAGCCATAGATATCTCATAATTTTCAGGCTCTTCCCAGAACTCGTGGACATCCTTCTTTAATATAACCTCCAGCTCCTCTAATTCATCCGCATCCATTAAACCTTTTTGGATATATTTATAAAGCTTTTCTGCGGTCAGGGGGCACCTTTGTTTCAATGAATCTAATTTGTATTTTATCTCGGTATCCTTTTGCAAACGAAATGCCGGCAAATTCAGTTCTAAAATAACATTTTCCACCGCAATATCTGTTGCCAGATTCCAGCATGTTTTATCCAGATTTTTATATCCAAAGGGATGATGAAATACCATATGAAGAAGTCCATGTAAATAGGTTCTTGTAATGTAGGTTACTTCCTGTTTATATTTGCGCAAAACAAAAGAGGAATCGTAAAAGATATGCTTCATATCCATTCCCATCCCCTTTATTCCGTCCCGGTTTGTCGGAACAATCTGAGATAATGCAGTGTCCATAAACCGCATCTGCATTACCATGGTATCTCTGGACAACTGTATAATCTCATCTGCTATTCTTTTCTTTTGATTTTCTGATTCACTTCTTAACATGAATGATTGTTATTTGGTTTCTTAAAATGAAAACTCTAATCCTGTATATATTTGCTCTACAACATCGCCCAACTGTTCCTTTAGAAGCTGATACGCATGCTCACCCGTACAATGTCCGGTAATCACCTTCTCAATTCCCAGTGCTTTTATTTTTTCTGCCACCAAAAGTACTTCCTCATCTGTCTTTCGATACAGATGCAGTCCTCCAATCAGTGCAAGAATTTTCTTATCAGGATATGTTTCTTGTACTTCCCTGATAATGTTATCGATTCCGCCGTGTGAACAGCTGTTAAATACAACGATTCCCTTTTCGGTTTCAAATACGAGACTCTGTTCATGGGCATAATTATCAGGACTGTATTTCCTGCCTATTTTGACATACATAGAACTGCTTTTTCCGATTTCTTCCAGCCCCTTCGTCTTATGTCCTATCAACGACACGCCTTCACATAAGGCATAATCGCCGCCTGCATACACAATTCTGTCACTATATTTTTCCAGCATACCTTTCCGTATTCCAATATAACGATATCTGTGAAAAATGCGATTATGTCGATGATAACAGTTTTCAAGAGCACCTTCCCTGATATACAGCTTGGCATGTGTATTCTGCTCAAAAAACTTTTCAAATCCGTCTGCATGGTCATAGTGTGCATGAGATAATGCTGCGTATTTGATTTTGGACAAATCCACACCTATTTCTTTTGCATTATCGGTAAAAATACCTGTTGTTCCTGCATCTAATAAGAAGGTATCGCCATTGTGTTCTATATATACAGCAAGTCCCCATTCTGCCTGTAAGTCATTGTTTGAAATATTATCAATTAATACCGTTATTTTCACTTAGCATTCACTCTTTCTGCTTCATTACATTTATTTTGTCAGCCAGTCTAAAATATCCTGATAGACAATTTCTCTGTCAAGTTCATTGAGGATCTCATGTCTGTCATCTTTATACAGCTTCATGGTAACATCCTTCATACCGGCCTTTAAAAAGCGTTCATATACATTTCTGACACCTTGTCCCATATTCCCAACAGGATCCCTGTCACCAGAGATTATCAACAAACGTAACTGCTTTGGCGTCTTTGCCACGTTTGCTTCTTTTCCACTATACTGCACCGCTTCAAACAAGCCCTGATACGCATTTAACGTAAAGGTAAACATGCACTCTTTACGCAGCCAATACTCCTTAACATTCTCTTCATTTTTGGAAAGCCAGTTATTGCCTACATCCTGATTGGTCAGATCAAATTCCTGATATGCCTTCGTATAGGTAAGCTGTTTTATAAAGGGACTGCGATACATTTCTCCCTTCCATTTTTTCAAAAGCTTCGTAAGAACAAGTGCCGCACCCGCTGCCTTCTCATCACCGGTTCCCACAATAACAACACCCGTTAATGCTTCATCCGCATGTATTGTTATGTATTTACGTAACATAAAGGAACCCATACTATGTCCCAGCATATAATACGGAAGTCCCTGATACTGCTTCTGTATCATAGTACGCAAACTATGTATATCATTTACAAGCACATCACTTGGATATTTGGTATTTCCATATCCGAAATATCCATAATCCGCATCTGTTCTGACAGACTTTCCATGTCCTGCATGGTCATGCCCTACTACCAGATAGCCGTTTTCTGCAAGAAATGTAGCAAATTCATCGTATCTGTCTATGTACTCCGTCATACCGTGATGTATCTGCAGAATACCTTTATATTCTGCCTGCTCCGGTATCCATTTCTGTGCATGAATAAGGAATTCTTTATTGGAGGATGGAAAATGGAATTCTTCTTTTCTTATCATTTTTCCTTTCCTCCACAGTCTCTTATTACATACCACATCGTCTTTAACATCTTGTCTACATCGATTGGTTTACTAATGTGTTCATTCATTCCGGCTTCCAATGCCTGTTTCTTATCATCATCAAATGCATTTGCAGTCATGGCTATAATCGGAATATCCGCAAGCTCTTTGTTCGGAAGCTGTCTGATTGCTCTTGTAGCTTCATATCCATTCATAATCGGCATTTGGATATCCATCAATACCATATCGTAATATCCCGGTTCATTTGTACTGACCATATGTACCGCAACTGCTCCATCTTCCGCTGCTTCCACAATGCATCCGGCTTCGACTAATAATTCTTCTGCAATTTCTCTGTTCAGTTCGTTATCTTCTACCAAAAGAACACGGAAACCATTTAAGTCAAGCGGTTCTTCTTCCATAGGGCGCAATGGTTTTTGATCACTAAATGCAGCAGAACGGAATTTAACCGTATAAATAAATTCGGTTCCGACTCCCTCTTCCGTATTGCAGATAATCGTACCGCCCATCATTTCAATCAAATTTTTAGTGATGGTAAGCCCAAGTCCGGTTCCTTCCACCTTTGCCACTGTAGAATTGCGCTCTCTTTGGAATGGTTCAAATAGCTTATCCACAAATTCTTTGCCGATTCCACGACCGGTATCTTTTACTCTTGCTTCGAATGTAACATAACCATCTTCAATCTCACTAATCTGACGAACCGAATACTCTACCTTTCCACCCGGATTCGTATACTTCATGGCATTTCCAATCAGATTCGTTTCAATCTGAATCATCTTTACTTCATCCATAAAGACATCTTCATCTTTCACATCACAAACTACTGTAAACTCAATATTTTTCTTCTTCATCTCCAGTTCGAAAATGGTTTCTACTTCTTTTACAACAGTCGGGATATGATTTAATCTTTCCGTCAGTTCCATCTTGCCGCTTTCAATTTTGGACATGTCAAGCACGCTGCTGATTAATCCCAGTAGCTGCTCTCCGGCAATTTGTAATTTTTTCAGACAATCCAGAACTCTTTCTTTATTATTTATATGTCTCTCTGCCATAGACGCATAGCCTAAAACAGCATTCATCGGTGTTCTGATATCGTGAGACATATTAAATAAGAACGCGGTTTTTGCTGTTTCCGCACTCTTTGCTTTTTTAAGTGCCGTCTGCAGCTTCTTTTCCTGTCGGATATGTTCCTGTACAACCGTCTCAATATTTCTGATCGCCCATACCTGTTCATGCGCTTCGCCTACACACATAATACGAATCTGAAAATGTTGTATGCCTCCCATATGTGTCGCATGGTATTTCAGTTCATAAGCATCCTTTGTTTCTAATTCCTTTTGTACGACATCATATTTGCCCATTTCAAGCATATACAATCTATCTTCCGGAATGACTGCATGATTCACATAGTTCTCATACAAGCTTCGGAACGACTCTTTTAGCGGAAATACTTTTTCAATTATTTCCGGACGTATATATGGAATAGCACTATCTGTCTTGGCATCCACATAATATACAGAATCATATTCTTTACACAAGCCTCCGATTACCTTAATCTGCTGCTGTGTCTGCAGCAATGTATCCGAAAGCATTTTCTTTTTCTTCTTTTCGTCACGAACTACTCTGTCACAATTCATGAGTCCGATAACAAATCCAACCATCTTACCTTCTTTGTAAGATGCACTGATTTTTATCTGGAGATATAATTCAATCTCTGCCCCTTTACATTTAAACTGCTTTATAATCGCCTGCGGACGAATTTCTTCCAACTGCTTCATCACAGTTTTATAATCTGCATACTCACGGAGCTCCGATTTGTATTCATCCACAACCAATTCCCGGATAAAACCTTTCATCATCGTCTCATATGGATATTTTTTACCCACATAAACATCATAGTTGGATTGCTCCCACCCATCCAGACGATATGCGGTCGCTATTCCGGTTTCGCCATCTACAAAATGCGCATTAAAATAATCGTCTGCCAAGGTTTTAAACACATCCATGGTTTCAATTTTTTCTTCCAGCATCTGATTACTGATATGTAATTCTCTTTGTCTGGAAACATCAATAATAATTCCCTGGAAGAGCATTTTTTCTCCGGAAGCAAGTGCCTGCGCCGATTCTACAACCCAGACATAACCCTCTTTTCCATATACACGGTATTCTTCGCTGACATGATTCACTCCCGGCGTTTCTAAAAGTAAATTGGCATAAGCTATCACTTTTTCCCTGTCATCCGGATGTACCAGATTTAAAAACTTGTTTTGGAATAACGTCGTAATTTTTGCCCTGTTATGACCAAGCATTTCCAAAAAACGGCGACTGATAAATTCAAATGGATATCCCTCATCTGCATAGCATTTATAATACCCACCCGGTATTCCTTCATTAATAAATGACAATAGATGATTCTTATTCATCCAGTCAAAATTATTCACTTCATCCGTTATATCTGAAATAAAAACATGAAATACTTTCCCGTATTTTGCATCATTTACCAAATGTCCGTAGTCGTCAATCCAACGGAGTTCTCCATCTGAACGCACAATTCTATACACAACATGATCATATCCTGTTGCATCCTGATGAATCTGCATATTAATACGGTTCGTAGCCTGTACATAATCTTCCTCATACACAAAGTTTTTGAAAGATCCTTTTATCAGGTGCATAAACTCTTCCAATGTTTCACATTGAAATATTTTCAGACATTCTGTATTTGCTGCAATGATTTTTTCCTCTTCGTCCGCAGTATATACAAAATATCCCCCCGGCACATTTTCAACAAACTCCTGATACCGTTTACGAAAATAGCTGTTTGTTACCATATTCCGTGTTACCCCTTACTATAGCTTCTCTGTTTATCAGATTTTTTTAAGTTTCGCAAATTGAGCGTACATCACTCTTTTTCCGGCAGTTTCGAATTCTACCGTAATCTGATAATCTCTACTGCCTTTTTCAATTCCTGTTACTTCCCCTACACCAAATTTAATATGGCGCACTTTATCGCCTACATCATAATCCGGTTCACACAATCCCATTCCTTTTGTAAGTCCCGGAATTTCATTTAATGACACCACTTTTTGAACCGGAGCTTCTTTCTTTTCCCCGAAATTCAACTGTCCGCCAAAAAGACTGCTTCTATTCATATAAGTATTTCCGGATTCACGATAAGGCTCCTCATATTTTCTGGAAACCGGCAAGCTTCCGTCCAGTAAATGCTGTGGAATCTCTTTTACAAAACGGCTAAGTGGATTATATTGTGTCTGTCCATGCTGCATTCTCTGCTTTGCACAGGTAATGCTCAAATCCTCCATAGCTCTTGTAATTCCTACATAGGCAAGTCTTCGTTCTTCCTCTACTTCTGTCGGATCATCCGATACAATTGTCATATAGCTTGGGAAAATTCCATCTTCCATTCCTGCAAGATATACCGATGGAAATTCCAAGCCCTTTGCTGCATGCAATGTCATAAGTACGACATGATTATCATCATCTCTCAGCTTGTCTACATCTGCAACAAGTGCTACCTCTTCCAGAAACTCACTAAGACTTGCCGCTTCTCTTACATCTTCAAAATCAGATACCTTCGCCAGAAGCTCTTCCACGTTTTCTATTCTGTCATCGGCATCTTCTTCATCTGACTCTTTCAAATAATCAACATATCCCGTCACGTCTAACAGGTCCTGCATGAATTCTTTCAAAGACAGTAACTGCAGTTTAGCACGGAAAGCCTGAATCATCGTTACGAATGGTTTTATTTTAGCTGCACTTTTTCCAAGGCTTTCCAAAAACTCTTCCTGCTCCAGTGCCTCCAAAAAACCGGTTCCCATACGGTCTGCATAGTCCTGGATTTTCTGAATGGTTGTGGCTCCAATCCCTCGCTTCGGAATATTGATAATACGCTTCACTGCTACATCATCATTACCATTATCTATCGTTTTTAAATACGCAAGGATGTCTTTTATTTCGCGTCTGGAATAGAAATTCGTTCCACCTACTACGTCATAGGGAACCCCCTCCCGTACCATTCGTTCTTCTAAAAGACGCGACTGTGCATTCGTTCTGTATAAAATCGCAAAATCGCCAAATCTGTTTTGTCCCTTACGCACCTTACGGCAAATATCATCTGCAATATATTCTGCTTCTTCAAACGCTGTATCAAACTGTCTGAAATGAATTTTGCTTCCTGCGCCGTGATCTGTCCAGAGAGACTTTTCTTTTCGATCTACATTATTGCTGATTACCGCATTTGCTGCATCTAATATGGTCTGTGTACTACGGTAATTCTGCTCTAATTTAATAACCTTTGCTTCCTGGTAAACCTTTTCAAAATCCAGGATATTATGAATATTGGCACCTCTGAACTTGTAAATCGACTGATCATCATCCCCCACCACACATAAATTGTGATTATGGGCTGCCAATAAACGAATAAGCTCGAACTGTGCTGTATTCGTATCCTGATATTCATCTACCATAATATACTGAAAACGATTCTGATAATTTTCAAGCACCATCGTTTTGGTTTTGAAAAGTTCTACCGTTTTCATAATTAAATCATCAAAATCAAGCGCATTGTTCTTTTTTAAAATGCGCTGGTATTCCATATAAGCATCGGCAATACGCTTCTTACTAAAGTCGCCAAGCGTATTCATCGCATATTCTTCCGGTGTAATCAACTCATTTTTTGCACCGGAAATCGCATTCAAAATGGTTCTTTCTTTTGTCTGCTTTGTATCAATCTGAAGCTTTTTACAGACTTCCTTCATAATCGTTTTCTGGTCATCTGTATCATAAATCGTAAAATTGGTATCATAACCGAGCAAATCAATATGTCTTCTTAAAATTCTCACGCATGTCGCATGGAATGTTGCCACCCATACGCTTTCACAGCCAAATCCAACTATTTTGTCCACACGTTCACGCATTTCGCCTGCTGCTTTATTGGTAAACGTGATTGCCAGTATATTCCATGGATTTACGCCACAGTGCTCAATCAGATATGCTATTCTATGTACCAATACCCTGGTTTTCCCGCTTCCTGCACCGGCAAGACAAAGCACCGGTCCTTCGGTCTGAAAAACAGCTTCCCGCTGTCTGTCATTTAAAGTATCATATATACTCATACAGTCTTTATCCTAATACATTTAACTTAAAACACCTGCCATAATTCCCGCTATGATAACAAGTGCACATACTAATTTATAACCTACATTTTTCTCTTTAAAAATAATTTTTCCGGCTAATATCGTAACCACACAGCCTGACTGTTTGATAAGAGTCATCACCGTTACTCTGCTGTCGGGATGCGCATTTGCAATAAATAACGCTTTATCTGCAATTACAAACAAAATACTCAATAACCATATCCAGTAATTTTTCACGCTCTGCTTCCATCTAATAGGAACTCTTCCAATAAAGCAATATATTAAATAAAGCAGTAGCATAAACAGCATATACCAGAACTGTAACTGGGAACTGTTTATCTCACGCATCAATAATTTATCAAGTAATCCTGACATGGCATTTAACATACAGGATGCAAATGCACAAACGATAATAATAACCGGTATTTCCTCTGTATTTCCGGCATCGCCTCTTTGCGATTTCGGTTTATACTTCAGCATCAGAAGACCAATGCAGACAAGCACCAAACCAACTGTCTGTAAGCCCTTTAATGTCTCATTTAAAACCGTAACCCCCAATAACGTCGCAAATAATACTCTGGATAAATCCAATACACCATATAAGCTGATTGGCATTTTTTTAATCGCATGAAAGCTGCATATCCATGCTGAAAAAACTGCTAACGCTTTCAAAAACACCAAAAAGTATTGTTTACCGTTCAAACCACCGGCATTTCCTGCCTGTGGTATTACCATAATAAACCCAATCAGCGTATAAAACACCAGTACTTCCATAACGGTGGATTTACTGAGTGCTTTTTTCTTAACTACTTCACGAATGCCTTTAAAGACACCGTAAAGGAGAGTCAATAACATCCAAGCCATACTACACTTCCGGCATGGTAATACATCCCGCCACCGCTGATGCTGCTGCAGTTGCAGGAGAACCTAAAAAGATTTCTACCTTAGAAGTCCCCATTCTTCCAAGGAAGTTTCTGTTATTTGTAGCAAGTACTCTTTCGCCATCTGTTAAAATACCACACGCCCTGCCGCAGCAAAGTCCGCAACCCGGCTGTGTCACAATGGCACCGGCCTTTATAAGAGTCTCTATGTACCCTTTTTCAATTGCTTCTCTGAAAATACTTCTGCTGGCAGGAGTAACAATCAGTTTTACAAACGGTGCTACTGTTTTGCCTTCTAATGTTTTCGCTGCAATCTCCAAGTCTTCCAGTCTTCCGTTTGTACAGGAACCGATAAATACCTGATCCAGTTTTGTACCTGCTTGTGTTGATACGTCTTTAATATTATCTACCTGTGACGGACAAGCAAGTACCGGAACAAGGTCCTCTGCATTATAGGTAATCGTCTGACAGTACTTTGCATCTTCATCTGCATGCAGCCAGCTTACCTCTTCCATCTTTACTTTTGAAAATTCGCATGTTTTTTCATCCGGTGCAAATAAAGCAGCCTTCGCACCTGCTTCAATAGCCATGTTAGACATCGTCATTCTGGCAGATACACTCATTTCGTCAATACAGCTTCCAGAGAATTCAAGCACCTTATAGGTAGCTCCGTCTGCCCTTAAATCCCCAATCAGACGAAGAATAATATCCTTGGAATGTACTCCTTTTGGTAATGTACCATTTACAACAACTTTAATCGTCTCCGGTACACGAATCCACATATCTCCTGTACCTAAAATAGACGCCATCTCTGTATACCCGATACCGGAAGAAAAGCATCCGACACAGCCATATGTGGTTGTATGGGAATCTGTACCAAATACAATATTTCCCGGAAGGGCATATCCCATTTCCGGCATCAGCTGATGACAAATCCCGTCAGCTCTGTGGAAATGTTTAAGTCCCTGCTCTTTTACAAAAGCATCTCCTATCTGGAAATGTCTTACATCCTCTACCGCACTGGTAGGTACAAGATGATCATAAATAAGCACTACTTTATCTGCATCCCATACCTTCTGAAATCCCATTTCTTTAAACTTATCAACAACAAACGGGATGAAGATATCATGAATCATCACCCTGTCTACATGTACTGTCTTAATCATTCCCGGCTTCACATTCGCATCGCCGGTATTTCTCATAATAATTTTTTCAATTAATGTATGTCCCATTTAGCCACTCCTCTTAAATCAATCCATTTTTCTTCTGCATTGCTTTTACCAGACCGCCTGCTGCTAGAATATCCATCAGGTTGTCCGGTAGTGGCTGGATAGCATATTCTTTTCCGTTTGCGACTATTTTTTCATTCATGGTAACCGTCACACTGTCGCCTTCCTTGATTTCATCATATAAATGCTCATTTTCAATCAATAGAAGCCCATTGTTAATGGAATTACGGAAAAAAATTCTTGCAAAGGATTTTGCGATTACGCATTTAATTCCCAGATGTTTTACGATTTCCGGTGCCTGTTCTCTGGAGGAACCACAGCCAAAATTCTTTCCTGCAACGATAATGTCGCCTTCCTGAATCTGTCCTGCAAGCTCCGGACGAAGCGGTGAAAATGCGTATTTTTTCATATCATCAACTGTTGGTAATGCCAGATATTCTGTGGGAATAATAATATCTGTATCAATGTCATCACCAAGTACCCATACTTTTCCTGTAAATTGTTCCATATATCTACTCTTTATACTTTCTATCTTTTTCTTTCTACACTGTTTCAGTCTACCTTATGTGTATTTCATCCCAGACCTTTGTCCGCTTTCCATTCAGCTCCGAAAAGCTTACAGAGTATCCGGTTTCCATTCAGCTCCGAAAAGCTTACAGAGTATCTGCGCCGATAATCTTGCCTGCAATGGCAGATGCTGTAACAGTTGCAGCCGAGCCCAAGTATACAAATGCATCCTTATGTCCGGCACGTCCCTTGAAGTTACGTGTACCTGTGGAAATCAGCACTTCGCCTTCTCCGATAACTCCCTGACAGCTCCCCCAGCATACAGAGCAGTTTGCATTCATCATCATGGCACCTGCTTCTAAGAAAATGTCAATAAGTCCTTCCTGCAATGCTTGTAAATACACCTTATTGGATGCCGGTGCAATTAAGAAACGTACATCAGGATGCACCTTTCTTCCTTTTAATAAATTCGCTGCTACACGAAGGTCATCAATACGTCCGTTGTTACAAGAGCCAAGAAAGGCTTCATGAATCGTTACATCTCCTACTTCTGAAACCGGTTTCACGTTATCGACAAAATGAGGCTCTGCAACTACCGGCTCAATCTTGTCAAGATCGTATTCATACACCTGCATAAACTGTGCATCTTCATCACTTACGAATAAATTATCATAAGTTCTTCCCTGCTGCTTCATGTATTCCACAACCTTTTCATCCGGCTCAACAATACCGGTCTTCGCACCTGCTTCTACTGCAAGATTGCAAAGAACAAAACGGTCATTTATGCTCAAACCATGTGCACCTTCTCCTGCAAACTCCATAATTTTGTAATTACAGCCGTTCGCACCGATGTCTCCGATAATCGTAAGAATCAAATCCCTTGGATAAACACCCTCACGAAGCTTTCCTTTCAAATTAAAACGGATAGTTTCCGGTACAAGTACCCAAGACTGACCTGTTACCATTGCATATAAAAAGTCTGTGCATCCGATTCCTGTACCAAAGGCACCTAATGCACCATAAGAACAGGTATGGGAGTCTGCACCCATAATAAACTGTCCGGGCTCTACAAAGTCTTCTACCATAATCTGGTGACATACACCTTTTCCTTCATAAAACTTAATATCATGCTCTTTTGCAAACTCACGCATCTTTTTGTGGGCTGCGGCAGTCTTTGGATTTTCCGCCGGAATATTATGGTCAATAATAAATACCAGCTTATCCTTATCGGCAATACGCGGATTTTTAAGCTGCGTATTGTACATATCGATGGTTAAATGTGTTGTTCCGTCATTACTCATCAAATAATCCACATTTACTGTATGTATATCACCCGGCTTAACAGACGTAACTCCTGCTGCCCTTGCGATGATTTTTTCACCTATTGTCATTCCCATGTGTTTTTCCTCTTCCCTCACTGTTATTCACGATTTAAGGATGCAATCAGTCCGCCCTGATTCAAAATATTCTGCATATATTCCGGCAGTTTGGTACATTCATACTGCTTATTATCTACAGCAATCACACCCTCTGTCAGATTTAAATCTGCTTCAAAGCCTGCCTCCACCGCATCGTATAATTCTTTGCTGACAAGAACCGGCAAACCAATATTAATTGCATTTCTATAAAAGATTCTTGCAAAGGATTTTGCAACTACAGCTTTTACTCCAAGAGCTTTTAATACACTTGGGGCCTGCTCTCTGGAAGATCCACAGCCAAAGTTTTCGCCGGCTACAATAATATCTCCTGCCTGAACATCTTTTGCAAAATTTTCATCTAAGGATTCAAATGTGTAACCTTTCATCTCCTCTATATTCGGTAACAGCAGATACTGGGATGCAATAATCTGATCTGTATCTACATCATTATGAAACTTAAATATTTTACTCATATGCACTCCTCGCTTTTTGTATCGTAACTTTAATCATACCATAAATTGACCTTCTGAAAAATAGTTTTCCATTCTACAGTCTGAAAATAATACCTACCACTGCTCCAATTAAGAACCATACAATCGGATGATACTTTTTCAGACTCTTAATCTGAAGAAGTCCGAATATAACAATTCCTATTATTGCAGAACCAACTGCAAGCACATTTTCACCATTTACTTCTGTATACAAAGAAACCTGAAACAGGTTCATAACTGCAGCTGCAATCAAGCCGGTAACAGCCGGTCTGATACCTCTAAATGCTGCCTGAACATACTTATTCTTATTAAAGTTTTCCAAAAACTTTGCTACAAGTATAATAATAATCACACTTGGCACTACCAGTCCTATCGTTGCACAAAGTCCGCCAAGTACTCCTGCAGTCTGGAAACCGGCATAAGTAGACATATTTAACCCTATCGGTCCCGGCGTGGATTCACTGATTGCAATAATATTCGTCAGCTGTGCAATCGTATACCATGGTTTCTTTTCTGCCAAATCAATTAAATACGGTAAGGTTGCCGGTCCTCCGCCTACCGCAAACAAACCTATTTTGAAAAATTCCCAAAAGAGTTCCAGAAGTAACATTATTCTTTCCCTCCTTTGCATTTACCTTCTAAAATAATTCCGGATACTGCCGCCATTACAACAATCAGAATTGTCGGAACACCTGTCAAAAGTGCAAGCAGAAATGCTATCGCACAAATCACATAGGAAATCGGATTTAATAAGCTTTTTTTCGCAAGCGTGATAACCGTGTTCAGCATCAGGGCACATACAACACCGCGAACCCCCATTAATGCATGACCAAGCCATACATTATCCATAAAATTCTCCAGGCATGCCGCAATCAATGTAATAATCACAAGCGATGGCGTAATCATTCCTAATGTAGCAAAAATCCCACCTGAAATACCTGCCTTTTTGTATCCAACAAAAGTTGCCGTATTAACTGCGATAATCCCCGGTGTACACTGACCAATTGCGTAGCAATCAATCAATTCATCCTCTGTAATCCAATTTTTCTTTTCTACTAATTCAAACTTCAGCATCGGAAGCATCGTAAGACCTCCACCAAACGTAAGTCCTCCGATTCGCATAAAAGCCCAATACAATTGACCTAATAATTTTATATTCATTTCTTTTCTCCTTTTTTGTCTATTTACTATCATACCACTTTTTCCATCACTTTTCATTTTTTGTTTAGAAATCTTTAATTTCTATGATATTGCACTTATCTATAGCACCAATTATACTATTACTTAATTAACATTCATTCTGAAATGTTTGTTATGTCCAACTATACAATACATCGAGGTACTATATTATATGAACGATCAATATAACATGAATCAGCAGGAACCTATGGGCGATATTATTTCCGATAATAATGCAACATATCCGAATCCATACGACACCTATGGAAATTCCCAGCAGACATTTTCTCAAAACAATTATTACGGACAGCCAAATCAAGGCTATCCGCAAAACGGTTACTATGGACAGGACCAGCAGGGTTATCAGCAGAACGGTTACTATGGACAGGGCCAGCAGGGTTATCAGCAAAACGGATATTATGGACAAGGCCAGCAAGGTTATCAGCAGAACGGTTACTATGGACAGGGCCAGCAGGGTTATCAGCAAAGCGGATATTATAATCCGAGTGCCGCATTAGGTTCGGTAAAAAATATCCATAATGCCATTTTAATGATACTGTATCCTATCAGCTTCATTATCTCCGTCATCATGGTTCAGCAAACCTTTAAAGTTATGGATTTTGAAAGCCTGATGACCGGCAATTATTTAGCTATTACATCTACCGAATGGTATTCTACACTTTCCGGTATCAGCTCCCTAATCTCCCTCGCAATGACTGTTTTCTTTATTTTAGACATTGCACAGATTTACAAAAGCAGATACAACATTGTAGGACTTATTTTATTTGCCATTCTTTGTAAACCGGGTTATTTCTTATGGCGTGCACATATTTTGAGACGTCCAAAAACCGGTGCTGTTGCCTATACCATTTTCTTAGGCGGTCTCTTTTTATGGTATGTCCTATGGATATTCCAATTTTCCCTTCAAATGATTGGTACAGTGGCATATTAAATTTATAAATTTCATAATGAAATATATCCTTAAGAAACTCATACAATTGTTGTTTGAGTTTCTTTTTTTACCATAGTTTACCTTAATAATAGGTATTTTTTTCGTTTTAGTCATCATTAGGGTATTTCTTCCGAACTACTATGATACTTTCCAAACATAGCAGTTCACGGAGGATAACGTATGAAAATATACAAATACAAGAACAAGTCCAACGTCATCGGTCCCATTATACGAAATGCACGAATCAATATGGATTTAACACAAGAATCTTTAGCTATCAAAATGCAACTTGAAAATGTAGAAATGTCTCAGAAAATAATCAGCCGTATTGAAAAGCAGGAGCGTTTTGTTACCGATTATGAACTTTTGACACTTCTGAAAATCTTAAAACTGAATACATCCGATTTAGTTGAGCTGTTAGAAGCAAACGAAAAATAGGATGTCTAAAAAAGACACCCTACTTCACACATCTTCACACATCAGTAGTATTTTTTACCACCTGCTGCACATCTATATTTTGCTCGCTGTTTTTCGCTCACTGTTTAGGCTGCATATAATATGCAAATCCCACCGTTCCCATACCTACGCTGCAAGCTGTCGTAAAAGACGTTTTATTTGTAATTACGTTTTCAAACGGCACACGCTTTAATATTTCCTGTTTTAGCCATTCCTGTTGTTTTACATTACATCCTACATGCGTAATAAACACAATTTCTGTATCAATCCTCTTTTTATTTAAAAAGGACAAATAAATACCCTGTCTCCATGCACTTTCCAAGGTTCCCATAAGGAAAGCATAAAATTTAGGTTTTTTTTGTTTCATACCACCATATGGGTGCAACTGGAATATGCGGCAAGCTTTGGCTACTACTGCACTTACTCTTCCACTCTTATAGAAAATATCTGCTCCCGGCATAATAAAGCTTGTATACACGTAGTTTTTCATGTTTTCGACTGCTTCGCACACTTCTACTACAGTTCTGCCTTCTGAAACAAGCTTGGCAGCATATAGAACCACCAGTGCCTGACCACAAGAAATCTGACCGGAATCAATCACATGGACATGGTCAAATCCCTGGGCCGCTTCAACTGCCACACCATGACTCTTCCCTATCTTTGAGCCTAATGAAATATGAATTACTTCCTCTGCCTGCGTTAATGCTTCTGCAAAAAATCCTTCTATTTCAGCAACTGAAACTTTGTCTCCATATGCCGTACTGTTATCTGAAGTAATATACTGTGCGATACTGTCTGAATCAATTTCTCTTGTATCCGCAAAACGGCCATGTGGTGTTTTTATGTATAAATACATCAGCTTAATATCATATTTATCTAGCAATTCCTGAGGAATATCACATGTACAATCCGTTGTAATATAAATTCGTTTCCGTTTTTTCCCGGACAATTTCTGAATTTGCCCTACATTCTCCATTGTAATGCTTTCATCCTGGGTCTGTTCTATAATATCGCTTGGTAAAAACTGAAGAATTTCGCTCTCCAATGCTCTTCCCCGAATCGGTTTTTCCACATAACCATCAAAGCCCTGCTCCAAATAAACCTGGTGTGCCCCTGAAATTGTATTTCCTGTCACGGCAATTATGGCCGAGTCTCTGCACAGTCCGTTTTCCTGTCCGCGTACAGCTTTTAAAACCTGTAACCCATTCATATCCGGCAGTAAATAATCCAGCAGAATCACATGATAAAACTTCTGTTTTGTTAATTCCAGACATTCCATGCCATTTGCAACTGTATCCACCTGTACTTTTGTGGAGGCAAGAAGTCTGGATATTACCATTCGGTTCATGTTACTATCATCTACCACCAGTATTCTGGCTTCCGGAGCTGCAAATAATGGTTTGTATTCCACCTGTGTATCCTGCAGCTTGTCTTGATACGCAATACTTCCAAGTGGAGATTTATCTATAATTTTCTGCTTGAGTATAATCGTAAAAATTGTTCCCTTGCGATAAATACTGTCCACCAGTATTTCTCCATCCATCATGTCTATCAGCTGTTTCGTAATGGCAAGTCCCAATCCGGTGCCCAGTATACGTTTATTCTGTGCTTCATCATATCGATTAAAGGCATCATAAATCCCTTCCAAATTTTCTTTGCGGATTCCAATACCTGTATCTGCCACCTTAATTTTTAAGGTTACCAGATTATCCATATATTCTTCACCCGCTACAGAAAGTGTTACAGAGCCTTCTTCCGTATATTTAATCGCATTATCCAATATATTGAGCAGCACCTGTTTGATACGTTTCTCATCACCGTTCAAAACACTTGGAAGATTTTTATCAATATCAATATACACATCCAGATTTTTCTTATCTGCCTGTACCCGTACAAGATCAAGCAGACTTTTCATCACTTCTCCCAAATGATAATCCACAGGAACCAGATGCATTTTACTCATTTCCATCTGTGAAAAATCCAAAATATCATTCACCTGGTTAAACAGCATATTGCTGGCAAGCTGAATATCCCGTGCATATTCACGTACTTCTTCCTGTTCACTATAACGTAAAATCAGTTCATTAAGTCCCATGATAGCATTAATAGGTGTACGGATTTCGTGACTCATATTTGCAAAAAATATATCTTTGGATTCACTGCTTTTTTCCAGTTCTTCTTTCTGTCGCAAATTCAGTTCGTGTTCCTTTTCAAAAAGTCTCATATGAATCTGGAAAATCGTTCCGGCTATAAAGCTCACTACTATCAAAGCAAAAAACGAGTCAATATACACCATTTCTCTTGAGTTTATGGAAACCAGTAATTCCGGATTTCTATAGGCAATCACATAAATGGATGCATAGCTTATTACTGCCAGTGTCAAAAAAACTGCCAGCGTTTTTCCCCTGAACATAATAAATATGTACAGCAGTCCAAGGGCAAGCCAAATAGGACTTCCGCCATTTACGCCATCGTTCATTAAAAACATAATCGGAAAGACTAAAACGATAACAATAAGTCCGGATGCTTTAGCTGCTTTTTCATATATATGATATTTGTAGGATGCACGCAATGAAAAGATAATGATCAAAAGCATAGCTAGCATAACAGGTAACATAATCTTTGATTCCCCTGTCATGATAATTCTTTCCATCATCCCCAAAAACACGGCTATACCACCCATTTGAATAACAGAACGGAGCATTCTCTCCTTTAAATCATATTCACCAACCGGGAAGGGCTTAAAAAATTTTCTCCACATCTATGAATTCTCCTTACTATCTGCTTCTGTTTTCCAGCGCATTACCATATCTACCGCCGAAAAGAAGTCTGACATCTCAACTTTCTTTTTGACAGGTTCCAAAGTTTTCTTCATAGATTGCCCTTTGTACTGATATGCCTCCAACTCTTCTATTACTTCAAGAAGAATTTCTCCGTCCAGTGCATACATGGCATCTTCCATGTTTTTAACTGCTTTTTCCAATTCTTCCGGTTTCAGTTCCGGAAGTGCTTTCACATCACTCTCTTCGTCCTGTGCCTGCGGACAAATAATTTTATTCTTTTTCATTCGTTCAAATAAATTTTCATATTCTGTCATCAGTTCCTGGTGATGCTCTTCTATATAGGAAATGCGGTTTTCTTTTCCTGCCATTTCCAGGGCTTTTGCCATATCCGATATTTTTGTGGCACCTATACTAAACAAAGCACTCTTTAGCCCATGTACTGCGATAGTGTAATTTTTCCAATCCTGTTTCGCAAAGGATTCTCTGGCAAGTGCTGCTGTATTGTTATAATCTCTGCAGCATGCCTGCAATACACTGATGTAAGCAGTTCTTCCATTGCAATACCGCATTCCCTGTTTAACATCGAGCCCTTCGATACCATCAATATCATCCGACTGTTCCTGTTTTAAAACCTCTTCTTTTACATCTGTCTGATTCATAACAATCTTTTCTTTCGGAAGAATTCTTTTTATGATTCGTTCCAATACTGAACGCTCTACCGGTTTTTCCATAAAATCATCAAACCCCTCTGTTATTAATGCTTCTCTTGTTCCTGCCACTGTATTCGCTGTCACTGCCACAATCGGAACCTTGGCATAATAATTTCCTATCATCGCCCTGATTGCATGTAGAGTTTCCACACCATCCATTTCAGGCATCATATGATCCATAAATACAAAATCATAATCCGAAGTAACAATCTTCTGTAAAGCTTCCTTACCACTTGCCGCAGTTGTTACTTTTATATTGTAATAGCCTAATATATCCTCCATCACGCGGATATTCATACGATTATCATCCACAACAAGTACGTGTGCATTCTTTGTTGTAAATTCCTCCGTAATTAACTGATATCCTTCTCTCTCTCCCTCATATGTATTATTGAGAACAGATACAATGGAAAGAATATGGAATGGTTTATATATTTTCAGTATTTTCTGACTGTCAATATATTTTTCTTCGAATCGGTTCAGAACAACCGCAACATTGGTCTTTCCAGCCAATTCATCAAAATATTCCTTATCTTTTTTATATTCCACAACACTGATAAAAATATGGGAAAACCGTTCTGCGGATTCTCTCCTCTGTAATTCTGCCAGATTACGACAAATATGACATTTACCACGAAGCTGCTCTACCATGTTTACAATCATCGCCGTATATTCATCACGGATTGCCACATTATCAAACTGCTCCATATCAATATAGGTTGCAACTTTGATGGCACGTCTGTCCTGCAGCATTGCAATCGGTGTCTCATCCAGCACTTTTTGTGGTACAACCACCTGTACTGTCGTTCCTTTTCCAACCTTACTCTTAATCGTAATGGCACCACCCATTTTGCGTATCAAAGCATTGGATATGGCAAGACCAAGCCCAAGTCCTCCTTCCTGACGCTTACGACTGGCATCTACCTGATTAAAGCTTGTAAATATTTTTTCAAGGTTACTTTCACTAATGCCAATTCCGGTATCTTTTACCGAAACAACCAGATTAACACCATATTCTTCTTTTCGGTAACCAATCTGCAGAATCACCCCGCCTGTTTCTGTAAATTTCACCGCATTATCCACGAGATTCATAACAATACGACGAAGCTTCTTTTCATCCCCCAATAAAACAGACGGCATTGTTGCATCGCAATTCACAATTAATTCCAAATTCTTTTCATTTTTCTTCGCCATTGTCATGCCGATGACATCGTTAATTGTGGTAGTTATATTGTAATCCTCTTCCTCTAATTCGATTTTTCCGGTCTGCAGCTCCGAAAAATCAAGGATGTTACTTACAACTCCCATAAGGTTACGCCCTGCCATCTGCATGCTTATAACATTTTCTTTTATCTGCTCAGGTAACTCTTCCCGCAAAATGATTTCACTCATGCCACAGATTGTATTAATCGGTGTGCGGATTTCATGACTTACATTTGCCACAAAATCATTCTTGCCGCTTTGTGCTATTTTCAGCTCTTCAATTACATTCAAAAGCTGTTCACTTCCCAAACGGTTCCGCTTCGTCCATACATAAATCGTATACTGTAACAACAGTACATTTGCCAGTTGTGAGCACGCTATCGGTAAATTTGCTGCTGTAATCGTTTTAACAATCCAAACATGATATAGAAAAATGCACGCAATTGGCAACAACGTTATATAAATCAGACCTTCTATACCAATTAAGCCAAGCAGAACAACAAATACCATAAACGTAGGAATTGCATCCTGAAATTCTTTTGTATGAACTGCATACAAAACTACACTTACCTGCATCAGTACAGCCAAAATCTTCATACGTATTGCATATGTCTTATATTTGCCAATATACATAAAGTACGCAATCAATAAACCTACTACCCAAACCACATCATTGATTTCCGCCCATTGATTGGTATCTGAAATTAGCATAAGTGTGCTTGTATATAACGTGTAAATTCCTAATAGAAATCTTTCAATTGCCTTTTCGTTAGCTGCATATGTCATTTCTACCATATAGCAAATCTCCCATAGAATCAGAACTTATATCCGGAAAACAGCATACCGGCATCTGGAACATCCAGTGCCGGTATGACTTTTACCATTTGCAGGATTTAATATTTTCCAAATCCATCTCCTAAAGAAATGATATTTTCATTATCGGATGAACCATAACGGCGTACTGCACTTGTTGTAGTTTCTGCGTATACATCACTATCATCACCCAATTTATATACGGAAATAAGTTCACGCATAAGATTTGCCTGATCGGATAATTCCACACTTGCTGCTGCACATTCTTCGCTTGTTGCAGAGTTTGTCTGTACAACCTGAGATACCTGTTCAATAGCACGGTCAATCTGTGCAATTGCTGTTGCCTGATAGTTAGATGCTTCTGCGATTTCGTTTACAATGCTTTCACTTTCTTTTACTACTACAGAAATTTCTTCTAATGCGATTGCTGTTGTATTAGCAATTTCAGAACCGATTTCTACTTTTTTGATCGTATCCTCTATCATATCTGCTGTTTCTGCCGCTGCTGCCGCACTCTTAGCTGCAAGATTACGCACTTCTTCTGCTACTACTGCGAAACCTTTACCTGCATCCCCTGCTCTTGCTGCTTCAACAGCTGCATTTAATGCCAGAATATTTGTCTGGAACGCGATATCATCAATCACTTTAATAATCTTAGAAATGTTTTCGGAAGCATCATTGATTTCAAGCATTGCTTCTACCATACGGTGCATTTCCTCGTTACCTTTTTTCACTTCTGCGATTGTTTTTGCCATCATGTTAGCTGCTTCATTTGCCTGTGAAGCATTCTGTTTTGTTTTTTCTGCCACGTCATCGATAGAAGCTGTAATCTCTTCGATTGCGCTTGCCTGTTCTGTAGAACCCTGTGCCAATGCTTCTGATGCACTTGCTACCTGGGAAGAACTTGTACTTACCTGATAAGCAGCCTCCTTAATATTGGTTAATGTTTTCTTGTTTTTTGTCACCATCTGATGCAGTGCAATACCCATAACATCGCCTTCACTCCTTGGGACAATGTCTACAGTCATATTACCGTTTGCAACCTGTGCTGCAATTTCTGCCTGCTCACGTGTACTGTCGATTACTTTCTGGAAGTCATCCATTACTTCTCCGAATTCATCGTTATTTCTTTTTTCAATTGCTAAATTCACTTCGCCAACTACCATTGCATCCGCTACATTCTTCAAGTCTTTACAGCTTGAAGTAATCGTTTTTGTTATAACAATCGAAATACCACTTATACAAACTACCATTGCGATAAATATAATTGCTGTAGCCGTTGCATAGCTGCTCAAGTAAGCATCCTGGCGATCTGCCGGTAATGATATGATTGTAGATGCCGTTGTATAACCGCTATACAATAAAAAGATTGTTAAAACACCTATAATTATGTAACTGATTGTCATTTTAGTACGTATTTTCACATTTTTATTAAGTTCTTTCATTACTGTTCTCCTTATTCTTCCGTGTTCTCTTCTATTGCCTGTTCCATCACTGTGATGTCTTCATCTTTAAGGATTCTGTCCGGGTCCACCAACAGTTTTACACTATCGCCAACTTTACCGATGGCATAGACATACTTGTTTTGAACCTTTTCGTCACCGCCGATTACAATAGATGGTGGCGGAAGAATATCCTCTTCTTTAATTTCTACTACTTCAGCAATCTTTTCTACAATCAAACCTACTACTATATCATTTACATTTACAATGATTATACAGGTCCTGTCTGTATATTCTATAGGTTCCTGTTTGAAACGGATTCTCACGTCAATAACCGGTATGATTTTACCTCTCAGATTAATTAATCCTTTGATATAATCATCACTTTCCGGTATCTCTGTTATTTCCTGATGTACAATGATCTCGTTTACATATTCAATTTTCAGACCAAAGTACTCATTTCCTGACTTAAACGTCACATATTTGTTACGCTGTTTTTCATTTACACTCATCTGTACCTTTGTCCTTTCTATTTATTTAGTCAATGCTCCCACATCTAAAATCAATGCGATACTGCCGTCACCAAGCTGCGTACATCCTGATAACCCTTTTACTTTCTTTACATAATCCGGAATCGGTTTGACTACAATTTCCTGTTTACCTACCAGATCATCTACTACAAGACAGATAACCTGCTCTTCTATTTCTACAAGTACAAACATTGCCTTTTCCATATCCAGCTTATAGTCTGATAACTGATACCATTCCCCTACCCGGAGTACCGGATAACATTCTCCGCGAACCATCACCAGTTCCTGACCATCCGGTTTCATAACAAGCATATCCTGCTGGGCACGCATAAACTCTTTTACTAAATTCGTTTCAAGTACAAAGGCTGATTTACCAACTTTCATAACGATACCATCAATAATGGCAAGAGTTAACGGAATTTTCATAATCATCTGGCTGCCTTGTCCAAGAACACTTTCTATTTCAAGACTTCCACCGATTGCCTGAAGATTGGATACTACCACGTCCATTCCCACACCACGTCCGGAATACTCAGTTACTGCTTCCTTCGTGGAAAATCCAGGTAATGTAATTAACTGGAATACTTCTTTGTCCGTATATTCCTTATCCAGTTTGTATGGATCCAGCAATTCATTTTTTCTGGCTTTTGCCAGAATCTTGGCTCTATCCAGCCCTTTTCCGTTATCCTGAACAGTAATCCAGATTTTACCGGATTCATTTTTAGCAGATAAGGTAATCTTTCCTTTTTCTGTTTTTCCTGCTGCCGCTCTTTCATCCGGCATTTCAATTCCATGGTCAACCGAATTACGAACCAGATGCATCAATGGATCAGAAATATGTTCACTGACATTTTTATCAACTTCTGTCTGATCTCCTATCATCTCGAATTCAATGTCTTTTCCAAGCTTACGGGATACATCGAATACAATACGGTTCATTTTCTGGAAGGTATTTGTAAGCGGTACCATACGCATACTCATAATCGTATTTTGAAGATCTGAAGAAATCTTTTTCATCTGTCTTGCCGCTTTTGTAAAATTATCCAATTTAAGCCCCGGAACCTGCAAATCCGGATTCTGCAATACTACGGATTCTGCAATAACAAGTTCTCCGATTAAGTCCATGAGCATATCCATCTTCCGGATATCCACACTCATAAACGCAGCTTTATCGTGCTTCTTCGGCTTATCCTTGGCTAATTTCTTACCGGTACCTGGTCCTTTCGATTCGATAACGAAATCACCGGGTGCTATCGGTTTCTTTTCAGTCACTTCCTGCGTTGCCGGAGCCATAATAATCATTTCTCCGCCCGCTACCGAAGTTTCTTCTATCGGTGCATCCAAATCAATTCTGATTTCGCTTCCAACACTATCAAATCCCTGCTGGAAATCTTTGGCACTGCACTCATACACATCCACCTTCTGGATATCATAGCCTTCTTGAATAATTCCACGAATATCTTCTTCTGTACATTGCGCCTGCAAAAGTATCTTGAAGCCATTTTCCAGAATTTCTTCTGCCGCACTTTCATCCGAGATGATATCCTCCGGATAATGAAGCAAATCTTCTGCTATTTCCTTCAAAGAATACACTGCTTTATATGCATGTACATTCGCAAGAGGAAGGTCTTTCTGGAAGGTTAAGTAAATCTTATAGAAACGACTGGAGCTGCTTGCCATCGGGGCAATATAGAACTGCTGCGGTTCTACATACACATTTTCCTTAATTTCCTTTTTCGCTTCCCCTTCACCATTTTTTATTTTATTAAGAAACGCATCCAAAGCTGTTACATAATCTTCTGCGCTTCCGTCTGCGGGTTGTCCACCCTCAATCTTTATCATTTCACTGGTAATAAAATCTACTACCTGAAGCACATGCTCAACTAACTCCATATGCGGAACATTGTCCGGTTTGGATTCTCTAAGGTAATAAAATACGTCTTCCAGTTTGTGTGAAATTCTGGTAACTTCATCAAACATCATGACACCGGAAGAACCTTTTATCGTATGCATTGCTCTGAAGATTTCATTAATACTATCTTCGTCAAAGCACTCCTCATCCTTATATTCCAGTACAATTTCCTGAAGTCGTTCCAGCAGCTGCCCATTTTCATACAGGTATATTTCCAGCATCCCCTGTGTGCTAAAGTCTTCTGCCATAGGAAACTCCTTTCTATTAAATCAGGCCAAATTTTTTAAGCACCTGTTCAAATCTATCCTGATCGATAGGTTTACCGGAATACACCGTACATCCCAGTTCAAATGCCATTTTTACATTACTTTCATCATTAAGTGCGGTTGTCATAATAACCTTTGCTTCTTTTTCTTTTGGTATATTCCGCTCCTTTTCAAGATTACGAATTCCCATAAGCGCCTGATAACCATCCATTGCCGGCATCATAATATCCAAACATACCAAGTCATATGGATCATCATCTTCCAATGCCATCATGAATGCATCTACTGCTTCCATGCCATCTACGGTAACATCGCATTCGCCGTATTTAGACAAGAAATTGGTCATGAACTTACGTGTTACAAAATCGTCTTCTGCTAATAATATTTTCATAAGCTATCCCTTTCTGCCGTTACATTTTGCTAAGAAGCGAATATGTTTTCTTCGCAATGTCCGGCAATCTTTCCTGATATTCTACTGCACCGATATCATATGCCACCTTCGGCATTCCATATACGACACAGCTGGACTCATCCTGCCCAATGGTATGGGCACCTGCATTCCTCATTGCAAGAAGTCCTTTGGAACCATCTCCCCCCATTCCTGTCAAGATAATTCCAACTGCTTTATCTCCGGCCACTTGGGCAACAGATTCAAATAATACATCTACAGATGGGCAATGACCATTTACCTTTGGTCCCTGTCTGATAACCACCTGATATACTCCATCCTTTCGGATGATTTTCATATGGGCGTCGCCTCCCGGTGCAATCAATACCTGCCCCGGTGTCACCACATCACCGGTTTTCGCCTCTTTAACCCGAACTACACATTTCTCGTTTAAGCGATTCGCATACATTTCCGTAAACTTTGCCGGCATATGCTGTACGATTACTACCCCCGGTATATCCGTATCAAACTCTTTCAGTACCGTAGCAATCGCTTCCGTTCCTCCTGTAGAAGCTCCGATTGCCACAACAAGATCTTTCCGCTTTTCCGATAAGGTTTCTCTCGGAAGATCCAGCGGTGTTCTTTTCTTATTTCCCACTTTGGCGATAGAAGCAATCTTAACCTTAACCGCCAACTCGTTTCTCATAAAGTTATCTAACTGTGCTCTTGTTGCATTTGCCGGTTTTGCTACAAAATCTACTGCACCGGCACTCATTGCCTCGAATACCTTATCACTTAATGAACTAATCACAACTACCGGTATCGGATGCTGTGGTATCAATCTCCGAAGAAACTCAATACCATCCATTCTCGGAAGCTCAATATCTAATGTTATTACATCCGGTCTGTGCTCAATAATTGCATCCCTTGCTTCGTACGGGTCTCTTGCTGATGCAACCACTGTAATCCCCGGATCTGCATTTAAATTTCGTACTAAAAGTTCTCTGAATAATAGAGAGTCCTCTACTACTAACACGCGTATCTGACGCATACACGATTTCCCCTTTCTTATTTTTGAAAAATAGACGGTTGAATTAATTTGAAAGGTGTTTCTGACCTGTCAATTGTTTCCGTCCTTCCGATAAACAGATACCCTCCGGGTTCCATTACATCGTATACTTTCCGAATAAGCTCATTTTTCGTTTTTTTGTCAAAATAAATCATCACATTTCGCAAAAAAACAACATGCATTTTTCTCTTAAACGGAAATTCATCCATAAGATTCAGTTTTCGAAATAACACCTCGTCTTTTATTTCCCTGTTAATCTCATATTTCATCCCATCCCCAATTGGATGCGTGAAACGTCTCCTCCAATGATCCGGCAGTTTTTCTATTTGTTCTTTATCATAAATCCCATCAACTGCCTGCTGTAATGCTTCCGTAGAAATATCCGTTGCCAGGACCTTGGTATCCCACCTATCCTGTTCCAGACAGAAATAGTCTTTTAACAACATGGCAAGCATGTACGGCTCCTGGCCTGTGGAAGCTGCCCCACACCAAATACATAAATCTCTTTTTCGCGCTTCCTTTTCTTTGAGACGGGGAAGCACAACACTTTTCATATATTCGAAATGTTCAAACTCACGCATAAAAAATGTGTGGTTTGTTGTTAAAATATTTACAAGTTCCCGTTCCAAACGACCGGTTATATCGGATTCCACATCCGATATATACTGACCAAAACTGCTATATCCCCTGACATGGATATAATTTTCTAATCGTCCCTGCATTATCTCCTTCTTGCGTTCCATATCAATGCCGTAGCGGCTTTTCATAAATCGATAGATCCGCAAAAATTCTTCCTGTGTCATATCGTAACCATCCTGTTAATGAAGCTGCTTTGCTATCCTCTTGAGAATCCAGAAAATTTCCGGATTAAACTTTGTTTCAGAATCAGCTTCCATAATTTTAATTGCCTCTTCCGGTGTAAATGCACTACGATAAGTACGTTTTTCCGTCAAGGCACAATAGGCACCTGCTACGCCTACTATCTGTGCAGAAAGAGGTATTTCATTTCCCCTTTTCCCTGTAGGATAACCGCTTCCATCCCAATTCTCATGATGATAGTTGGCTATCTCAATTGCCATCTGGATGAAACTGTTATTATTGCCAACCTTCGCAACATCCGATAATATGTCTGCACCGATTACCGTATGCCGACGCATTATCTGATTTTCCTGCTCTGTTAAGGAGCTCTGCTTTTGCAGTATGTCTACGGATATTGCCATATTTCCCAAGTCACATAACGGTGCAGCAAGTTCTATAATCTCAACATCCGAATCCGAAATCACATCATCAAAGGTAGCAGATAACTGCATAGCCTCTGCCAGCAGGCGACAGTTATAACTCAATCTTTCCATGTAGCTGTCATCATAAAACGCATTCTCTCTGGCCACACGTAAAAGTGCATACAATACACTTCTTCGTTCTTTTTCCATCTGCTTAATCTGTTCATTAACAGAAGCTTGAAGCTGACGGTTCATCTCTGCCATTTTTCTATTTGCATCATACAATTTAAGCTGTATGCTGATACGTACCTTAACAACCTCCGGAATAAATGGTTTGGTAATATAGTCTTCACAGCCATACTCAAAACCTTTTACCATATCCTCCGGATTATCAAATGCAGATATGAATATAATCGGTATATTTCTTGTCTCCGGATCTGCTTTAATTCTTTCACAAACCTCATATCCACTCATTCCCGGCATCGCAATATCCAAAATAACCAGCTGTGGGTTCGCATGTCTTACCATCCGAAGTGCCTGTTCGCCATTTTCCGTTAAAATTGGCTGATACCCCATCTCCGTTATAATATCTCTTAAAATAAAACGATTGGTATCTACATCATCCACCACCAAGATGCGGGGTAATATTCTGTTTTTTTTCTCTTCTGTCATATAAGGACCTCCAAGAGCCTACAAATTTTGCTGTAATAATTCATAAGCCGAAACTGCTTTTTCGTAGTCGCCTTTCTGCACCGCCATCTTCAGACGTAGTGCTGCACTCTTTACTTCTCTAGGTGCCCCTTCCACAAGCTGCTTAACTGTTTCTGCAAACATCTCCGCTTTTTCCCAGTTTTCCATTTCCAAACTAAGAATCAGCTTTGACATTTTCTTTTCTAATTCTTTCCTGTTTTCTTCTGTTCCGAATTGCCAGATTGCTTCATCCACTCTGCTCTCTGACATACCATGCATTTTTTCAAGTAAGCTCTTCTTGTCCTGCTCTGCCTGATAGGCTTCTGTAAACATACCCGGCTGAATGTCTCCTGCGCTTCCTTGTATACCATTTGCCAATTCCGTCTCCGGCAGTTCTACCCATATCTGGAAAGAAAACGTAGTTCCCTTACCTACTGTACTTTCTACATGTATGTCACCATTCATTAACTCAACCAGCTGTTTGCTGATATTGAGTCCAAGACCTGTTCCACCATATTTTCTGGATATGGATGCATCCACCTGGGAAAAGCTTTTAAACAATTTATCCTGATCTGCTTTTGCAATACCGATTCCCGAATCAATTACCATAAAGAACAATTCTATTCTGCTTCCGGCCCGTGCTGTCATGACAATCTCTACATGGACACCACCAACAGATGTAAATTTGTATGCATTGGATATTAAATTATTAAGTACCTGAACGATTCGAAGTTCATCCCCTATAATACGTTCCGGTATTTCCGGTGATACACCTATGGAAAAATCCAATCCTTTTTCTGTAAAACGAGGTCTATGACTTCCTTCCACATACTCAATCATCTTATGGAAATCAAATTCTCTTGCTTCCAGAGTAAACTTTCCGGCTTCCAGCTTGGAAAAATCAAGCACATTGTTGATAATGGAATTCATATCACGACATCCGCGCTCTATCATTTCCAAAAGCTTAATTTTGTCTTTATCCGCTTCCCGATTCAGAAGCTCCAACGTATTTCCGAGAATCCCATTAACCGGCGTCCTCAGCTCGTGCGTAACATTTGCCATGAATTCCGATTTTACTTTCAGCGCTGCTTCTACTTCTTTATCCGCACTGTTTACTTTCTTTTCCAGGAACTCTTCTTTGGACATATCGTAAGCCGTACATACGTAGGTTCTATATCCTTCGTCTCCGATCAACTCATCACATTTCTTCTCCGGAACAGTTTGTATCTGTTCCACCCCATTATGTATCAGAAATTTTGCGCTTACCGGGAAACATGTCCTATTTTTACGGTATGCCATTACGCTCCGGAAAGAGCCATCTATTTTATCCGAATCAACCAGTTTCCCATTACATATTTCAAAGTCTGCGGGGAAAATTTCTGTAATAGGTTTTTGGCATAACTCATCATAATACTCCAATTTATCCGCAGCGACTCGATTAGCATAAAGAATCATTCCGCTGTCATCAAATACAACAATCATTCCCACTGCATTATCTACTGCAAATCGAAATAAATTATTTTGATCCATGCTCAATCCCTCCTGCCCCCAATTAAGAAAATTATAGTACAATTTCGACAATTTTGCCATAATTTTCTTCATTTTGGTGCAATTTTTTTATAAATATTTAAAAGTTTTTATATTTCATCGCGAATTGTTTAAACACCAATCCCTACAAACCGCTTTCTTTACCTACATTTTTGCCTTATTCTCTTTAAATGAACTTCGATTTAAGTCAAATCACCTATTAGCATGAAACTTTTTTCAACCAAAAAACACAGCCCTGTTAATCCGGTCTGTGCCTTTTGGTCAAATACTTTTTATTAAATTGCAATCGGGAATTCAAACTTCTCTCCTACAGAAAATACAGTAGCTTCCTTTATTTCCGTAATTTCAAAAGTCGCTCCATCCCATCCGTTAATTTGAATAATTCCTTTTACATTTCCATCATCAGAAGTGAACATAAGCCGCCCCATTCCGTCATCAGTAAAAGTTCCTTCCAGTTCACCAAGCCTGTACAGTGAAATAATTGCCTTTTCTTCTCCTTCCCAGCCTTCTTTCGTAATTAGTGAACTATACACACTACCTGTTCCCTGATTATCTACAAACACTCCGTATTTTGCAGACATTTCCGGCATATCAAAGTTTTCTCCCTGAAGCTTTGCTAACTCCTTCGCAATACAATACGCTCTGTTTTTCGTTTTTTCTTCCCAAAGCGTGTTCACAAGCAGAGGATACATACTACCATTTTCTTCTACGGAGCCAAGACTCATTAGCGTAATTTCCTCTTTCATAGCTATCCAGTTTCGCTGTTCTTCCAAGACTCTTTCTTTGGTATTTTGGTCTGCCAAATCACTAAATCTATTCCAAAGGTTATTCAATTCCGCATCCCAAATCATATAAAACCACTGCGACGCCATATTCATTTCGCCTTGTGTCTGAGCATTTTCTGATAAGACCATATACTTTTCCGTAATCTTATCCATGTTCTTCAATTCTTCCTGAAGAGACGAAGATAATGACACTATGTAAGCAACATCCGCTTTGATATCCTCTGTATAGTCATAGCCAAAATCTACTATGAACGTAGAATCTTCCTCAGCTTTTTCCTCAGTTTTTTCATCTCCTATTTCATCTTCTATTTCATTTTCTATTTCCGCTTGTACTCTCTCCTCTTCTTTTTCACTATCTTCCATACTGCTAAGCTCTTCCGTTTGTACGGATATACTTTTGATATCCGACTCTCCTTCCATTTTTCCACAACCTGATAATAAGCCTGATACCAACAATATAGTCATTACATAAATTCTTTTTTTCATAATTTTCCCCTTTCGTTACTATCCGTAACTTCAAAATTTCACTCCATTCTATCACTTCACTATGGATTTATAAACCACCTTTCGCACAAAATCCCACTCCAATTGTTTCCAATCAGGGTGGGATTCATCAGTCATTATATTGTTTAAATAGTTATACTTCTGTCCACACCGAACCATTTTGACTACTCTTTACCACTGCAGTCACAAATTCCATTCCTCGTATACCAAACTCAATATCCGGGTAGTCTTTATCCGAAGCTGTTAATGCTTCACCATTTTGTGTTTTCATAATCGTATTGGTAAACGCCTGATAAATATTTGCAAATGCAACTACAAGACCTTCCGGATGTCCACAAGGAATACGATTTAATTCGTCTGCACGACCTCCGATATAGCTATACCCTCTGTTATAAATCTGAATCGGCTGATTTTTCTTTTTCACCAGAAGCTGATCCGGCGCTTCCTGATGCCATTCAATAGAACCATTTTTTCCAAAAATCTTGATTAACAAACCATTGGCATGACCTGCACATACCTGTGAGCAAGAGAATACTCCATGACATCCATTATCCATTTCCACAAGAATATTGGCATTTAAATCAAGTTCATGACCGTATGTATCCAAAACTGCTGCCACTTTTTTCACATGAAGTCCGGTAATATAAGAAACCATGCTTTCAATATGAGTACCGATATCGCCTACACAATCGGATATTCCCGATTTCGTAGGGTCAGCGCGCCATACAGCAATCTTAGTATTGGCAGTAGCACCTTCTTCAAGCGCATTAATCATCCAGTCCTGAAGATACTCACAATTAATATTAATAACCTCTCCAATTTCTCCTGCCATAACTAATTCTCTGGCAAGCTTCACCATGTTATAACCGGTGTATGTATACGTCACACAAAAGAACAGTTCTTTTTCTTTTGCAAGTCTTTCCAGTTCCTTTGCTTCTTCTATCGTAAAGCAAAGCGGTTTTTCACAGGACACATGAATGCCATTTTCAAGAAAGCACTTTGCCATTTCATAATGAGTATGGTTTGGTGTTGTGATACATACAAAATCAATCCCATCCTCTCTGGCACTTTCCTTTTCCGCCATTTCTTTATAGTCTGTGTAAATTCTGTCGCTATCCAGCTGATAGTGCTCCCCGCAGCTTCTATTCTTTTCTGCATTTGATGAAAAGCATCCTGCCACAAGCTCTGCATTTTCATTCACCGCAATTGCTTTTCTATGCACATCCCCAATAAACGCATCCAGACTGCCGCCTATCATACCATAATTAAGTTTCTTACCCATAATTTTCTCCTTTGTAAAATGGATTTCTTGCTTCAACAATCATCATTGTGTGCTGTTATAATAGTATAACAGTTATTCTCTTATATCCTCAAGCGTAATAAACGAAAATGCACATGGTGTATCCGTTGTGTAACCATTCTCCTGATATACATGATAGTCCATCACTCGTCTCACATCCATATACCAAATAACTCAAAGCAATCGACTTTGGTATTGCGTTATCTTTTGAATACACTAAAACCGTCGGATTTGTTGTATTGCAACAAGGGATGCTTCCCGTTTTACGTATCACTTTCCAAATACATCCTACAAGAAATATCTGTTCCGAACGATAAATACGATAATATTTACCACATTTTGAATTGACACTACAACCTCGCATAGATAAAAGTCAATGTTTTTCATATTTCATATCATATCTAGTTGAAATAATCAGAAAGTTTTAGTAAAATCTATTGTAGTTTCAGACAAATCTAAAGAGGGGATAAATATGGATAAACCAAAATCAAAAAATAACATCAAACAGAGTCTGCAACACTTATGTAAAACGCGTGCAGCATCAAAAGAAACTTGTAAAACTTCTAAACGGGACGTCAAACAAAAAATGATGACCCATGAGCAGATATTCAAAATCATCCAGTATTTGCCACCGGGCGTTGCAGCCATCTTCTTTTTAATCAATGTTTTAAAAGGAAACACGATGGCTATGCTTGTAATCGGCGTGTGCCTGATTGCATTCATAGGTATTACTATTTTTACACAAAAGAAAAATATCGAATTATATAAAAGAGAACTCATTTTAGCATTCGCATTACCAATTTTAGTATTTTTGATTTCTCTTTTCAGTGGGGAATCCTATAGTGATGATTTCCCAATGTTCTTAACCATCATTGGAATGACCGGTTTATTTTTGGAACCGCAATTTACCAAAGCACAGATTGTTTTTGCCGACATACTCTTTATCCTGATGTACATCATTCATCCGGAAAAAGCCGGTGAAAAATCACAATACATCATGTGTTACGGCGTATTCACAATGGCTGCTATTTTATTCTATCAAGTCATCAAACGTGGACGTGCCTTTATTCAGATCAGCGACGAACGTGCAAAAGAATCTGAAAGAATTTTGGATTCCATTCGTAAAATGGGAATTAATTTACAAGAAGATTTTGACATTTCTTCGGCACGTATTGAATCAAGCACTTCAGGGCTTCATAATGGTTCTTTATTAATTGCTAAAAGTGCCAATGAAGTATCTGACAATTGCAATATCGTTCACAACAAGATTTTAGACACGCAGGAACAAGTAGGCTTGATGAACGAAGAAGTCCACAAGGTAGAAATCGCATTATCATCCAACCGTGATAATGTCAATTCGATGGGTGTACAGATTGCTTCCGTAGAAAAAATCATTGATGATTCCGCAAAAGTATTTAGCACTATGGAAAGCAAAATGAAACAAATTTCAGGTATTGCCAAACAGATTAATGATATTTCCTTTAAATTAACTATCATCTCTCTTAATGCTTCCGTAGAAGCTGCTCATGCCGGAGACTTTGGACTTGAATTCAATGTCATCGCAGAGGAAATGAGAGAATTATCCGAAACCAGTGGAAAATTCGCAGAAAAAGTTGCTGATGTTGTTAAAGAATTATCCGCCAGTGTGGAAGATACGACAAAACAGTTCGCCGGAAGTTCCAAAGCTTTAGAAGAATCCCAAAAAGTCATGGACGGACTGATTACCGGTTTTGAAGATTTAAGTGTACAATTCGCCTCCTTATACTCCAATATTGAGAACCAGAATCAGAATGTACAACAAATCGATCAAATCTTTACGGAACTTAATTATAAGGTTGCTGATATGCAGGCCAGCTCAGCCGCAAATCAAAACGCTGTAGATGGCATCGTAGCTGCCATGGCAGAATACAAAGAAACGGTCAGCAAAGTAGTAGAAAATACACAGTCAATTTAAACTTACATAAACCGAAAGGACGGAATTTCTCCAAACGAGAAATTCCGTCCTGTTTTAATAGTATATTGATACAATATTTCTATAAAACGTCTTCTTTCTATTTCTTATATACAAACACGTCTGATTCTGCGATTATTGCAATTCCGTTCTCAATTGCATAATCATATGAAATATCCTCGTACAATAATTTCTGTGTTACATTTTTATAATCAGGTTCATAGAATCTGCTTCTGATTATCTCCTTAAGCATATCAGGGATTGAATATTCAAGCTGCGCCGATGGATTATTCTTAGATTGCATTCTATCATCTCTGACCAAATCAATTAACTTATCCAGTTTTTCATTCAGCTCAACCTCTCGTAAAAGCTTGCAGATATCATATAAGTGTCTCGAATCTCTGTCCTGCATATTCTGTATTTTATAATCACATACAGCAAACACCTTA